>JBDSRV010000023.1:0-5938 GCA_039929125.1 Sphingomicrobium sp. | reverse complement strand
GCAAGTCGATGACATCGGCGCTGACGCCGTCCGCAGCCGCCTCGCAGCGCGGCACCATCGCCCCCCACGTCACGATCGTGATCTTGTCGCCGGTCCGCGTTTTCTTCGCCTTGCCGAACGGGACAATGAACGCGTCGCCGGGCCACGGCCGCCGCGCCCAGCTATCGTCTAGCATCGCGCGATGTTCGAAGAAAATCACCGGGTCGTGCCCGCGAAGGCTCGCCCGCAATAGCCCGACCGCATCCTCGGCGTTCGATGGCACCGCCACCTTCCACCCGGGATTGTGGACGAACTGGACCTCGTTGGTCTGGCTGTGCCACGGGTCGCCGCATTTGAAGAAGCCGCCGGGAATGCGCAGCACCATCGGCGCCGCGAACCGGTTGGCGGTGCGCCAGCGCATCGTCCCGCAATCGTTGATCTGCTCGGTCGCCGGCTCGGCATATTTACGGAACTGGATTTCGGGCACCGGCATCAGGCCCGCCAGCGCCATCCCGACCGCGCGGCCGATGATGCCTTCCTCGTTGAGGCTCGTGTCGAACACCCGGTCGTGGCCGTATTTGTCCTGCAGCCCCAGCGTCACCGCATGGACCCCGCCCTTGGGCCCGACATCCTCGCCGAACACCAGCATTTTCGGGTTGGCCGCCAGCTCCTGGTCGAGCACGCGGCGGATGGCGGTGACCATGTTGATGCGCTGGCCGTCAGGCGCGGCCACATCGGTGGTGCCGTCGAGGCTCAGGCCGGCCCCGCCGCCGATCTCGCTCGCCTCGCCCTCGAAGAAGACGTTGGCGGTGACCCGCTCGGGCGACGATACGCCGCGCGCTTCGGCCTCGGCCCGCGCCGCCTCGACATCGGCCTCGACCGAGGCCTCGAGAAATCCCCAGTCCAACTGGTCGGCGAACGCCTTCAATTTGGGCAACGGGTCGCGCGCCCATTCGGCCTCGACCACCGCCTCGCTCTTGTAGGTCTGCGTGTCCTGGAAGCTGTGGCCTTCCAATCGCGGCACCGTCAGCCGGATCAGCGCCGGGCCTTGCCGATCGCGGACATGGCCGACCGCCTCGCCGATCAGCCGCGCCGCCTCGGCTGGCTCGGTCCCGTCGCCACTGAAAATCGTCAGCCCGGCGAAGCTCGCCAGGTTTGCGGCGATGTCCCCGCCCGGGGTCTGGTAGGACGACGGCACCGAGATGCCATAGCCATTGTCCTCGATGTAAAACAGCATCGGCAACTTTTGTGTGGTCGCAATGGTTAACGAGGCCCAAAATCCGCCCGTGGCGCAGCTCGCGTCGCCGCCGAGCACGACGCCGATCGCGCCGTTGGCCGGGCCGCCAAGCACCCGCTCCTTGTAGGTGATCGCCTGCGCCCAGCCCGCAGCCGGGGCATATTGCGCGCCGACCCCGCCGCACATAGGCAGCGCGTGGGCGCCCCCCGGATTGGGATAATTGAACACCACGCCAATGTCGCGCCCGTCCGAATAGCCGCCGGCCCGCCCCATGCCCGAGCCCAGCGCATCGGCCAGCGGCACGCCCAGCGCGAGCAGCATCGGCCGCGACCGATAGTAACCGCATGCCGCGTCGCCGTCCTTCAGGTGCAGCCCAAGGATGACCTGCGCCAAATCGTGCCCGCGCGCCGAAAATTGGTAGAGCACCTTCTTTTCAGGGACGAGCCGCGTTTCCTCGAGCGCGTCGAGCGCCCTGCTGGTCGTCACCAGCCGCGCCACCTCGGTCCAGTCGAGCGACGCTTCGAGCCGCGCGTCGGCCTCAGCCATCCATCGCCCCGACCACCGCCGCGATGAACCGGTCGACCGCATCATCGGCCATGCCGACGACGTTGAAGCGGCCGCTGTCGGCCATGTAGATGGCGTCGCCGTGGCGCAGCGCGCGCACCTGCTCGACACTCAGCGGCAACATCGAGAACATCCCGTTCTGCCGGGCAATGAAGGCCAGGCGCGGGTCGGCGGCGGCGATCCGCTCGCGCACCGCATGGATCCGCGCCCGCATGGTGCCGAGCTCGGCCAGCCAGTCAGCCTTCAGCGCAGCATCGTCGAGTACGATCCGCACCACCGCCGCGCCATGGTCGGGCGGCATCGACCACATCTCGCGCGCCTGCTGCAGCACATGCGCCAGCGCATTGTCGCTTGCCGCTTTCTTCGCGGTCTTGACGAACAGCGCGCCGACACGGTCGCGATAGACGCCGAAATTCTTGTCGCAGCTTTGCGCGATGACGACCTCGTCGCAATGCTCGAGCACATGCCACAGCCCGGCGGCGTCCTCATCGAGTCCGCGGCCCAGACCCTGGTAGGCGATGTCGACCAGCGGGATCAGCCCGCGCTCGACGATCTGCGCCGTCACCTCACGCCATTGGGCGGCGTCGAGGTCGGCCCCGGTCGGGTTGTGGCAGCAGCCGTGGAGCAGCACCACGTCGCCGCGGCCCGCGGCTCGCACCGCGTCCATCATCGCGTCGAACCGGATCGCCCCCTGCCCGCGCTCGTAATAAGTGTAATTGACCGGCTCCAGCCCGCTTCCCTTCACCAGCGGCGGGTGATTGGGCCAGGTCGGCGTGCCGATCAGCACCTTGGCGCCAAGATTGGCCGCGGCGATCAGTTCGAACCCCAATTTGAGCGCGCCGCAGCCGCCCGGCGTCTGCACCCCGACGATCCGCTCGTCGCTGGCATGATGGCCAAGCAGGATCGGCCGCAGCAGCTCGGTGAAGCGCACATCGCCCTTGCCGCCGAGGTACGCCTTGGTTTCCTGGGCCTGCCACAGGCGCTGCTCGGCGGCCTTGACCGCGCGTGGGATCGGGGTCCGCCCCGCCCCGTCGCGGAACACCCCGACGCCGACGTCGATCTTGTCGGGCCTGGGGTCGGCATTGGCCAGGGCGATCAACGCCAGCAGCGAATCGCTCTCGATCGGCGCCAGCGATTCGAGGAGTTGGGCGTTTCCGGTCAACGGCTTGGCGGTCATGTCGTCGAGCATGTCAGCGGCCTAGCAATTTCGCCCCGGCGCGTCACGCGTCGTAATCGACCGCCACGCCCTCACCCAGCGGCACCGACTGGCAAGTGAGGACATAGCCGGCGGCGACCTCCTCGTCGGTCAGGCCGTAATGCACCGCCATCTTGACCTCGCCCCGGGTGACCTTGGCGCGGCACGTCGCGCACACCCCCGCCTTGCACGCGAACGGCGCCGGCAGCCCGGCGTCCCGCGCGCTGTCGAGGATGTTGGCGCCGTCGAATGGCACCTTGCGAGTGCGCCCGTCGAGTGTGACGCTCAGGCTGAGGCCGGCGGCTTCCTCTTGCAGCGCCGCGATCTGCGCCGCCACCGCCGCCGACGGCCGCCCGGCGGTGAACCGCTCGATATGGATCCGATCTTTGGCCACGTTTCGGTCGACCAGCGCCGCCTCGGCCGCGTCCATCATCGGCCCCGGGCCGCAGATGAACCAGGCATCGACCTCGCCCGCATCAGCGACCAAAGCCTCGATCGCCGCGTCGCAGGTGGCGCGGTCGAGCATGCCGTTGAACAGGTCGATGTCGCCCGCCTCGTCGCTGAGGAAATGGTAGAGCTCGAACCGCCCCATGAAGCGGTCCTTCAAGTCGGCCAGCGCGTCGAGGAAGATGACCGAACTGGCGTCGCGGTTGCCGTAGAACAAGGTGAACCGGCTCCCCGGCTCGGCCTTCAGCGCGGTGCGGACCAGCGACATCACCGGGGTGATTCCCGACCCCCCGGCAAAGGCGACATAGCGCCGCGGTAGCGCGCCATCGAACTCCGTCGTGAAGCTGCCGTGCGGGGTCATCACGTCGATCGTGTCGCCCGCTTTCAGCGTATCGCCGACCCAGTTGGAGAACACCCCCCCGGCGATCCGCTTGACCGTAACCTTGAGCTGACCCTCGTCGGGCGCGACGCACAGCGAATAATTGCGGCGCACCTCTTCGCCGCCGATGTCGGCGCGCAAGGTCAGGTGCTGCCCCGCCCGGAACGCGAACGCGCCCGCCAGCTCGGTCGGTACTGCGAACCGGATCGACTTGGCCTCGTCGGTCTCGGCGACGATCTCCGCCACCGTCAGCGCATGAAAATGCTCGGCCATTCTACCACTTCGCGTCCGGATAGGTGCGCGGGATATGCTGCATCACCGCCAGCAAATGGCCGAGATGCTCGCCATGATGCCCGCGCCGCCCGCCAAGGATCGGTCGCGTGTCGGCGGGCACGGCGAGCTTGGCCTCGCCCAGCACTCGCGCGATGTCGGCGCGATACTCGGCCTCGAACGCTCGCGGATCGACCGCGATCCCCCGCCCGGCCAGCGTCTCCACCACCTCATCCGCCTCGAACAATTCAGGCACGAACCGCCAGCACCACGTCAGCCCGTCCGCCATCCGCTTGGCGCTTTCGTCGGTGCCGTCGCCGAGCCGCACCACCCAGTCGGCGGCCAGCTCGCGGTGGTAGGCGACTTCCTTGACCGCCTTGGCGGCGACCGCTGCGATGCCCGCGTCGCTCGATGCCGTCAGCCGCTGGTAAAGCATGTGCTGCCACGTCGAGAACAGGAACTGCCGCGCCATCGTCCGCGCGAAATCGCCGTTGGGCTGCTCGACCAGCCAGGAATTCTTCCAGTCGAGCACGTCGCGGTGGAAGGCCAGCCGGTCGGCATCCCCCGCCAGGCTGAGGAAATGCGTCGCCTGCCCAATCAAATCGAGCGCGATGTTGGCGAGGCTCAAATCGACCTCGAGCACCGGCGCATGGCCGCACCATTCGCTCAGCCGCTGCCCAAGGATCAGCGCGTCGTCGCCCAGCCGGCAATAGTAATCGAACAACGGCGGGTCGGCGCTCGCCAAGGCGGGCGCATCGAACGCCCCGCCATCGGGCGCATTGCCGGCGTGCCGCACCTGATCTGTCTCGATCACCGGGAGCGAGGGCATCAGATGTGCTTCACCACGTCGGGAATGTCGTAGAAGGTCGGGTGGCGATAGACCTTGTCTTCGGCCGGCTCGAACAATTCGCCGGCCTGGGCCGGGTCGCTGGCGGTGATCGCCGCCGACGGCACGACCCACAGGCTGACGCCCTCTAGCCGTCGCGTGTAGGTGTCGCGGGCGTGCCTGAGCGCGAGCTCCGAGTCAGGAGCATGAACGCTGCCGACATGGCGATGATTGAGGCCACCCTTGGAGCGGACGAACACTTCCCACAGCGGCCAATCATGTCCACTTCCCTCCTTGGCACTCACGCCGCCACCTTCGCGGCGCGTTTCGCTTCATGCGCCGCGGCGGCATCGCGCACCCAGGCGCCGTCGTCCCATGCCTTGCGCCGCGCCTCCATCCGCTCCAGCGCGACCGGCCCCTCGCCGCGCACCACGGCGTAGAATTCCTCCCAGTCGATCGGCCCGAAGTCATAGCCCTGCTTGGCCTCGTTCCACTTGAGATCGGGGTCAGGGATCGTCAGGCCGAGATATTCGGCCTGCGGGACGCCAATATCGACGCATTTCTGACGAAGCTCGTCGTTGGTGTCGCGCTTGATCCGCCAGCGCATCGAGCGCTCGGTGTTGGGGCTGTTGTCGTCGGGCGGGCCGAACATCATCAGGCTTGGCCACCACCAGCGGTTCAAGGCGTCCTGCGCCATGCGCTTCTGCTCGGGCGTGCCATTGGCCAGCGCGATCATGATCTCATAGCCCTGGCGCTGGTGGAAACTTTCCTCCTTGCACACCCGCACCATCGCCCGCGCGTAGGGGCCATAGCTCGTCCGCTGCAGCGGCACCTGGTTCATGATCGCCGCGCCGTCGACCAGCCAGCCGATCGCCCCGATGTCGGCCCAGGTCAGCGTCGGATAATTGAAAATGGTCGAATATTTGGCGCGGCCCGAATGGAGCGCGTCGATCATCTGCTCGCGCGACGTGCCCAATGTCTCGGCGGCGCAATAGAGGTACAGCCCGTGCCCCGCCTCATCCTGGACCTTGGCCAGCAGGA
>JBDSRV010000022.1:0-4713 GCA_039929125.1 Sphingomicrobium sp. | reverse complement strand
GAAGCGAGGTCGCGATGCCGGATATTCACCGGAAAGCCCGCCCCGCGCAACCGTTTCGCCATGTCGAGCGCGGCGGCGACCGAGCGGTGACGCCCTCCCGTGCACCCGAACGCCACCGCCAGATAGGTTTTGCCGGCGGCCCAATAGCGGGGAATCAGGCTGATTAACAGGGCTTCGATCCGCGCCATCGAGTCGCCATAGGCGGGGTCGGACGCGACCCGCTCCTGCACCGCCGCATCCTCGCCGCTCCGCGGGCGCAGCGTCTCGTCCAAGTGCGGGTTGTCGAGGAAGCGCATGTCAAACACCAGGTCGGCGGTGCGGCTGATACCGCGGGCGAAGCCGAAGCTGGCGATGGTGATCACCGGCTGCCCCGACTCGCCGCCATAACGCCGGCTCAATTCATCGCGCAGCTCGACCGGGCTCAGATCGGTGGTGTCGAGCAGGCTGTCGGCGATCTGCCTGAGCGGCGCGGTCAGGGCGCGTTCGCGGGCGATGCCGTCCTCGGCCGGGCGGTCGCTGGCGAGCGGATGCTTGCGCCGGGTCTCGTCATAGCGGCGGATGAGCTCGGCGCCGGTGCAGTCGAGGTAGAGGATTTCGGGGTCGACCCCCTCGATCGTCCGCAGCAGCGCCGGCAGCTTGGCCGGGTCGAAGCCGCGGCTGCGCTGGTCCATCCCGACCGCCACCGGCACCGTCCGCCGCGCCGCCTGCTCGCCATGGACGAAATCCTTGAGCAAGGCGGTCGGCAGATTGTCGACGCAGTCCCAGCCCATGTCTTCCAACGCGTCGAGCACGGTCGACTTGCCCGCGCCCGACATGCCGGTGACGAGCAGCAGGCGCGGCAAGGTCCGCGCCTCGGCCATCAGAACTTGAGGCCCAGCCGGTCGAGCGCCAGCGCCACCTTCGACGCCGCCGAGGCGGTCATCGCATCAACGCTGATCAACGGCACCGCCAAGCCCAGGATCGGCCGCTCGCGGCTGTCGTCGGGCAGGCGCTGGATGTCGCTGGTCAGCTCGACCACCAGTGCTACCGGCACGTCGCCGACGGTGTCCATCTCGACGATCCCGACACCGCGGATCTCGAGCTTGCTGTGGATATTGCGCGGGGCCGATGCGATCAGCGTATCGCCATCCTTCTTGACGATCGTCTGGTCATCGCTGACCAATACGAAGCCGCGGTCGAGCAGGCGCAGCGCAAGGTCGGACTTGCCCGACCCCGACGGGCCCATGATCAGCACCGCCCGGCCGTCGAGCGCGACGGTCGAGGCGTGCAATGTCTCGGAACTCAAGCGGATGTTCATCGCGGATCGACCGCCGGCAGGCTGATGGTGAAGCGCGCTCCCGAAGGCGCGTCGTCGCGGTCGCTCACATCAATCTCCCCGTCATGGCCTTCGACGATTGCGCGCGAAATGGCCAGCCCCAAGCCCGAATGGCGGCCGAACCCCTCGGCCTCGGGCCGTACTGAGTGGAAGCGGTTAAAGATCGCCTCACGCAACTCGGCCGGCACACCGGGGCCTTCGTCGTCGATGCGGATCTTGACGGTGTCGCCGACGTGGGTCGCGGTGACCTCGACCAGCCCGCCGGGCGGCGAAAAGCTGATCGCATTGTCGATGATATTGTCGATCGACCGCGCCAGCCGCGACGGCTCGCCGAGCACCAGCGTGCTGCCCTTGCGCGGGCGGGCAAAGGCGAGGCGCACGTCGCCGGTCGTGCGGCGCGCCTCCCAGCCCTTGACGAGCGGGGCGATCATCTCGCCGACATCGACCGGCTCGAACCTTGCACGGGCGAGTTCGGCATCGGTCCGCGCGGCTTCGCCGACGTCGCCGATCAGCCGATCGAGCCGAAGCACGTCCTGCCGCACCACGTCGAGCAGTTGCGCGCGCAGTTCGGGCTGCTCGATCCGCTCCAGCCCATCGACTGCTGAGCGCAGCGAGGCGAGGGGGTTCTTGAGCTCGTGCGTCACGTCCGCCGCGAACGCCTCGATATTGTCGATGCGGTGGCGCAGCGACTGGCTCATGTCGCTGACCGCCCGCGCCAGCGTGCCGATTTCGTCCCGCCGCGACGGCAGGCGCGGCACCCGCACCTCGCGCGCCCGGCCCAGACGCACCCGGTGCGCGGCCAGCGCGATGCGCCGCAACGGCTTGACGATGGTCCGCGCCAGGAACAGCGACAGCAGCACCGACAGCAAGGTCGTCAGGGCCAGCGCCAGCACCAGCGCCCGGCGCTGGCTGCGCACGGTCAAGGTGAAATTGCGGTCGTTGGTCGAGACCAGCAACTTCGAGCCGTCGGCGAGCGGGGTCGCGGCGGAGAAGATCGGCGTCAGGTCGGGCGCCTGACGGATCCACGTCATTGGCCGCTCGCCGGCCTTGGCGCGGACGACTTCGGGCCACGCCGACGCCTGGTCGATCGCGGGCTCGCGATAATTCTCCGGCGGCCGCTGCCGGACGAGCGCATTGAACGCGCGGTCGGTCTCGCGCGCCAGATCCTTGCGCCACGGCTCGATCGTCGGGTCGCGCAACCGGTAATTCTCGCCGGTCAGCGTCCAGCTGTCGCTCTTGAGCTTGCCATCCGCCGCGTACAGCCGCAGCCGCGCACCGCGGTCGGTGCCGACCACCGCGGCGAATTCGGCGCGCTTGGCGGGGGCAATACGGTCGAGCGCGCTGGCGCTCAGGCTGGTAACGCCCGACACCTGGGCCATTCGCTCGATCTGCAGGCGCTCGCGATAGGCGTCGAGGTACAGCACCGACAGCGCGAACACCGCGAGCGTGAGAACGTTGACCGCCAGGATGCGGTGGGCGAGGGTCCATCGTCCCGACCATGCGAGGACGAGGTCGTCCTCGTCACTCCTCTCCGAAACGATATCCGACGCCATACAGGGTCTCGATGCTGTCGAAGCCGTCGTCGACTTCGCGGAATTTGCGGCGGATGCGCTTGATGTGGCTGTCGATCGTGCGATCGTCGACATAGACATCGTCCTGGTAGGCGATGTCGAGCAATTGGTTGCGCGACTTGACCACCCCGGGCCGCTGGGCAAGCGCCTCGAGGATAAGGAATTCGGTGACGGTCAGCACCACTTCCCGCGCGTCCCACAGCACCTTGTGCCGGGCCGGGTCCATCACCAGCCGGCCGCGCTCGATCAGCGGCGCTTCCTCGCCGCCGCGGCCGCCATCGGCCAACGCGCTGCCCCGCGCCAGCGTCTGCCGCCTGAGGATGGCGCGGATGCGGGCGATCAGCAGGCGCTGGCTGAACGGCTTGGCGATATAATCGTCGGCGCCCATCGCCAGCCCGAGCGCTTCGTCGAGCTCGTCGTCCTTGGAGGTGAGGAAGATGACCGGCATGGCGCCGACCGCGCCGCCCATCTCGCGCACCCGGCGGAGCAATTCCATCCCGTCCATCTGCGGCATCTTGATGTCGAACACGCCAAGGTCGGGTTCGTTGTCGGCGAAGGCGCGCAGCGCGGTCGCGCCATCGGTGTAGACGCGGGTGATGAAGCCCTCGGCCTGCAGGGCGATCGACACCGAGGTCAGGATGTTGCGGTCGTCGTCGACCAGCGCGATCACTTGGCTCATCGCCGCTCCCTTGCTGGCGCCGCGATAGCCAGCGACTGGGGAGCGCACAAGGGAGACGAAGTTGTGAACGTTCACAACTTTGACCCCGGCAAGGCGGCTATGTATAGGCCGCTCCGATGGCATAGCGGGCTTGGCCCCTTTCCACTTTCGCCGTTTGTTTTCAGGGAGATACCAAGTGATAGAGCGTAAGCCGGCGCACGGGTTGGACGCGCAGGGGTTGCCGGCGACGGCGACGATTCACTGGAATCTCACGACCGCGCCGCTGGTCGAGGCGGCGATCGCCCGGGGCGAGGGCGAACTGACCGCGCACGGGGCGCTTCTGGTCGACACCGGCAAGTTCACCGGGCGCAGCGTCAAGGACAAATATATCGTCCGCGATGCCGCTACCGAAGGCACCGTAAACTGGGGCCCGATCAACCAGCCGATGTCCGAAGCGCATTGGGCGAACCTCAAGGCCGATTTCATCACCGCGCTGGGTGCGCAGGAGGAGCTTTACGTCGCCGACCTGTTCGGCGGGTCGCAGCCGGAATATCGCGTGAACGTGCGGGTCATCAACCAGATGGCTTGGCACAATCTGTTCATCCGCACCCTGCTTGTCCGTCCGTCGGCCGACGAGCTGCCCGGGTTCGTCCCGGAATATACGATCATCAACCTGCCCAGCTTCAAGGCCGACCCGGCCCGCCACGGCTGCCGCAGCGACACGGTGATCGCGGTCAACTTCACCGACAAATTGATCCTGATCGGCAACACCGAATATTCGGGTGAAATGAAGAAGGGCGTCTTCGGCCTGCTCAACTTCCTGCTCCCCGCGCAAGGCGTGATGCCGATGCACTGCTCGGCCAACATCGGCGACGACGGCAAGAGCGCGATCTTCTTCGGCCTGTCGGGCACCGGCAAGACGACGCTGTCGGCCGACGCCAGCCGCACGCTCATCGGCGACGACGAACATGGCTGGTCGGACCAGGCGGTGTTCAACTTCGAGGGCGGTTGCTACGCCAAGATGATCAATCTGTCGGCCGAGGGCGAGCCGGAGATATACGCCACCACCAAGATGTTCGGCACGATCCTCGAAAACGTCGCGATGGACGAGACGACCCGGGAACTCGACTTCAGCGATGCCAGCAAGACCGAGAACACGCGCGGCGCCT
>JBDSRV010000021.1:0-45869 GCA_039929125.1 Sphingomicrobium sp. | reverse complement strand
GGACTAGTGCTGGTGACCCATGGCCGTCTGGCGGCCGAGTTCATCACGGCCATGGAACATGTCGTCGGCCCGCAGGAGGCCATCGCTGGCATCTGCATCGAGGCCGATGACGACATGGAAGCGCGGCACACCGACATCGCCGACGCCATCCAGCAATGCGACCAGGGCCAGGGCGTGATCATCCTCACCGATCTGTTCGGCGGCACCCCCTCCAATCTCGCCATCAGCCTGATGAAGAGCGAGAATGTCGAGGTCATCGCCGGGGTCAACTTGCCGATGCTGATCCGGCTGGAGGGCGCGCGCAAGGCGATGGGCGTCCGCGCCGCGGTCGCCGCCGCGCGCGAGGCGGGGCGCAAATACATCTCGGTCGCGTCCGAGATCCTGGGCGAGGCCGCCGCTTGAGCGGCTGTTCGCGAACGATCGAGATCACCAACCGCCGCGGGCTGCACGCCCGGGCGAGCGCCAAGTTCGTCACTATGGCCGCCGAGCTCCCCGCTCAGGTCGAGGTCGAGAAGGACGGCAACCGGGTGTGCGGGACGTCGATCATGGGCCTGATGATGCTCGGCGCGGCGATGGGCGACACCATCGTCATCCACTGCGACGGCGACGGCTGCGCCGAATCGGTCGACCGCCTCGCCGCCTTGGTCGAGGGCCGCTTCGGCGAGGATTAGATGCCGCGCCACATCACCGCTTTTTCGAACGACACCGTCAAGCTGCTGCGGTCGTTGCGCGACAAGAAGGCGCGGAGGGCCGAGGGACTGTTCCTCGCCGAGGGGCTGCGCATCCTGGCCGAGGCGCGCGATAGCGGGCGATTGCCCGAGATCATCGCTTACTCCAACGCCAGCGCGCTCCATCCGCTAGCGTTCGAGATCGTCGCCGCGGCCGAAGCGGCGGGGGCCGACGTCATCGCCACGACGCCCGACATCCTCGCCAAGATGTCGGGCAAGGACAATCCGCAGGCGATCATCGGCGCCTACCGCCAGCCCGACACCAGCCTGGCCGCGATCGACCGCGCCGCCTCGCCATTGTGGCTGGTGGCGCAGGCGCTGCGCGATCCCGGCAACATCGGCACTATCCTCAGGACCGGCGACGCCACCGGGGCGGGCGGGCTGATCCTGGTCGATGACAGCGCCGACCCTTATTCGGTCGAGGCGGTGCGGGCATCGATGGGCGCGGTGTTCACCCAGAAGGTGGCGGTGGCGCGGTGGGACGAGTTCGTGCCGTGGCTGCGCGCCGGGCCGGGGCAGTTGGTCGGGACCAGCCTCAACACCGACAATGATTATCTGACCACCGATTATGCCCAACCCTGCTTCCTGCTGATCGGCAACGAGAGCCAGGGGTTGCCGGCCGATTACGAGGCCGAATGCGACGCCCTGGTGAAGATGCCGATGCTGGGCCGGGCCGACAGCCTCAACGCGGCGGTGGCGGCGGCGGTGATGGCGTTCCACGTCCGTGCCAGCTGGAGGAACCGCTAACCGCGTTCGGGTGTTTGTTGCGGCATGAAAACGATGCTCCTCGCGCTCCCGCTCGCGCTCGGCCTCGCCGCCTGCGCCACGCCTTATGGGCAAGACCCCTACGGCCAGGGCGGCCAGGGCCCCTACGGCTACCCGCCGCAGCCGGCGCCCTACCCGCAGCCTTACCCCAACCCCTATCCGTACCCGCAGCCCGCGCCCTACCCCGGGCTGGGTTACACCGAGGCTTATCACGCGGTCGGGACCGAGCCGGGCTGGAGCCTCGACCTCGACGGGCAGATGGTGCGCTTCACCGGCGACTATGGCCGGGTGACGATCAGCGAACCGACCCCGCCGCGGCAGACCGCGGTGGCCGGCGAAATCTACCACGGCCGGCGGCTCGACGTGAACATCGTCCATGGCCGCTGCAATGACGGGATGAGCGACCGCACCTACCCCGACAGCGTCCAGGTCACCGCCGACGGCCGGCTGTACCGAGGCTGCGGCGGGCCGGCGGCGACGTTCGGCCAGTCCCAGCCGCCCTACCCCGGACAGACCGTCCCCGGCGGCGGCGCCAGTTCGTTCGGATCGCTCGCCCAGACCAATTGGCGGGTGCTGTCGATCAACGGCCGGCCGGTGCCGAGCGGCCCGGGCTATTACCTCAACTTCATGCCCGACCGGATCAACGCCAAGTTTGGCTGCAACACGCTGGGCGCCGGTTACTCGACCCAGGGCGAGTATCTTAACGCCGGGGCGATCATGGCGACGCGGATGGCGTGCGGCGACATGAGCTTCGAGACGGCGGGGTCGAACGTCCTGTCGTCGGCGATGCGGGTCAATCTGAGCAACCCAGAGCGGCTGATCCTGACCAATTCAGCCGGGTCGATCGAGGCGGCGCGGGTCCATTAGGGCCACGCGAATGTTCACAATGTTCGCGGTCGTGGGGCATTTTGCGGGGCCTGTGGCGGGGTGAGCTTGCCAAGGTGGCGAATGCAATCAACCGGGCGCTTGAAAGAGCCGCCGCGCACCAAGCAGGCGAAATCCTACATTGGAAGGAAAATCGCTCACGCGGCGGCGTCGTCCTCGTTGGAGGCGGCGGGGGGCAGCAATTTGTCGTCAGCGTAGCGGGCCAGCGCCTCTACCGGCGGCACGGCCTCGATCTCGCGCGCCGACGGCTCGATGTTGAGGTCGCGGAACTTCCTTGCCGTAACTAGAGACCGGCTCTCAAAGCTGGACACGAAGCTATTGTAATTGTTGACCGCACTGGTCAGCCCGCTGCCGACCTTGCGCAAGTCCGAGGCGGCCTTGGCGAGGCGGTCGTAAAGCTCCTTGCCGAGTTCGCCGATCTGGCGCGCTTCCTTGGCCAGTTTCTCCTGCCGCCACACCGCCGCGACGGTGCGGGCGATGGCGATCAAATTGGTCGGGGTGGCAAGCAATACACGCTTATCGAACGCATAGTCCCACAGGCCGGAGTCCTGCTCCAGGGCGGCCGAGAGGAAATGCTCGCCGGGGATGAACATCACGACATAATCGGGAGCGTCGGCGAACTGGCTCCAATAAGCCTTGGTGCCCAATGTGTTGACGTGCGCCTTGATCGCCGTGGCGTGGGCCGCGAGGTGGAGCGCGCGCTCGCCCTCGTCGACCGCGCCGAACGCGTCCTGATAGGCGTTCAAGCTGACCTTGGCGTCGATCACCAGGCTTTGCCCGCCGGGGATGCGGACGATGACGTCGGGGCGCTGGCGGGCGCCTTCGTCGTCGGTGTGGCTGACTTCGGTGGCAAAGTCGGCATGTTCGGACAGGCCACAGCTTTCGAGGACGTTGCGGAGCTGCTGCTCGCCCCAGCGCCCGCGCGCCTTGGGCGCGTTCCTCAGCGCGTTGACGAGTTTGGCGGCCTCGGCCGAGACCCGCTCGGTGCCCGATTTCATCGCCTCGATATGGCCGGTGAGCAGGCCGAAATCCTTGCGCCGGTCTTCCTCGACCTTGCCGACCACTTCCTCATAGCGTTTCAGACGATCGTGGACCGGCTGGAGCATCGCCGCCAGCGACTTGCCCGAGGTCGCCTCGCTTTCCTTGAAGCGCTGGTCGGCGCGCTCGAGGAATTGTTTCTGCGCGCTGTCGAGCAATTTGCCGCCGACCTCGGCGAATTTCGTTTCGAGCGCCGCGAGCTGACGCTCGTGCGCGGCATCCCGCTCCGCTTGCGCGGCGACGATCCCCGCATGACGCGATGCAAGCTCGCCATGCTCGCCGCGCAACGTCTCGATCGACCGCGCGTGGCCATCGCGTTCTTCGCGCACCGCGTCGAGCTGGAGCCGGAGCGACTCGGCCACCCCATGCCCCGCCGCCGCGCCGCGCGAGCCGAGCAGCCAGCCGATCAAAGCGCCGAGCGCGATGGCGATGAGGGCGATGATGATCAGGGTCGAATTCAAGGCGCACTCCTCAGGCGGAACGAATGGCGAACTTAGCTCGACATGGTGGAATGCTCAAGCTGCCGGTTGTGCGATGTTGTGCTCCTGCGTAGGCAGGAGTCCAGACTGGACCCCGGCCTTCGCCGGGAACAAGGAGGAAGCTAGCCCATGTCCATCCGCAAGATGATTTCGCTGCACCCCAAGGACAGCAAGAACGCCGCGCTGGGCGATGCGGTGCACCATCTGATGTATTGCGCGAAGATGTGCCTAAGCTGCGCCGATGCCTGCATGGCAGAGACGATGGACATGACCCAGTGCATCCGCCTGTGTTCCGACTGCAGCGACATTTGCGAGGCGACGGCGCGGCTGGGGACGCGGCGGACCGGCGACGACCAGCCGATGCTGCGCGAGTTGCTCGAGCTGTGCGCGCGGATGTGCGAGCAATGCGCCGCCGAATGCGAGAAGCACGACATGGAGCATTGCCGGCTGTGCGCGCAGATCTGCCGCGAATGCGCCGAGGATTGCCGGAAAGCGGCGCTGAGCCTGGCGTAAGGTATGCCTCCCTGTCGCGAAGCGATGGGGAGGTGGCAGCGCGATAGCGCTGACGGAGGGGCCGGGCGCGGGCGCTATCGGCCCCCTCCACCGTTTCCTCCACGGGAAACGGTCCCCATCCCCCCGCCTACGGCGCAGGGAGGAATTTAGTCAGGCTGCCCTCAGTCCCCGCTCTTTGCGCATCTTGGCGAGTTTCTTGAGGACGATGTCGCGCTTGAGGCGGGACAAATGGTCGATGAACAGGACGCCTTCGAGGTGGTCCATCTCATGCTGGAGGCAGACCGCGAGCAGGCCTTCTAGGTCTTCTTCGTGCGCCGCGCCGGTCTCGTCGAGCCATTTCGCGCGGATGCGGTCGGGGCGGAGGACCTCGGCATATTGGTCGGGGACCGACAGGCAGCCCTCGGTGTAGGGCACTTCCTCCTCGCTGTGGCGGAGGATTTCGGGGTTGATGAACACACGCGGCTCCTTGACCGCCTCGCCGCCTTCTTCCTCGGGCTCGCCGAGGTCCATCACCAGGACGCGTTTCGGCACCCCGACCTGGACCGCGGCAAGGCCGATGCCGGGCGCGTCGTACATCGTTTCGAACATGTCGGCGATGAGCGTGCGCAGGGCGTCGTCGACCTTGGCGACCGGGGTCGAGATCTGGCGGAGCACGGGATCGGGGGTCTCGAGGATGCGGAGGATGGCCATGGGCAGGATTTAGTCTTTCGCGGCAGTGGGTTCAAGCGACCGGGCGGCGCGCCCTGAGCGCCTGGGCGAGCGTGCCTTCGTCGAGATAGTCGAGTTCGCCGCCGACCGGGAGGCCGTGGGCGAGCATGGTCAGGCGGATGGGGAATTTGTCGAGCCGTTCGGCGAGGTAATGGGCGGTGGTCTGGCCTTCGAGCGTGGCGTTGGTGGCGAGGACGACCTCGTCGATGCCGCCTTTGGCGACGCGCGCGACGAGGGCGTCGATGCCGAGATCCTCCGGCCGGATGCCTTCCAATGCGCTGAGCCGCCCGCCGAGGACGTGGAAGCGGCCGGGGAACAGCCGCGAGCGATCGAGCGCCCACAGATCGGCGACTTCCTCGACTACGCACAGCAGCCGGTCGTCGCGGCGCGGGTCACGGCAGATGGCGCAGGGGTCCGAGGTGTCGACATTGCCGCAGGTAGAACAGGTGGCGAGGCTTTCGGCGACCGCGTCCAGGGCGGCGCGGAGCGGATCGAGCGCCGCCTCGCGCTTCTTGAGCAAATGCAGCACGGCGCGGCGGGCCGAGCGCGGCCCGAGCCCGGGGAGACGCGCCAGCGCCTGCGTCAATGCGTCGATCTGGTGCGAGGCCATGGACCCCTCAATACCGTTCAGGCTGAGCTTGTCGAAGCCCTGCCCTATTTTTTCCGTCTCAAGAAGCTAAGGACAGCCCTTCGACAGGCTCAGGGTGAACGGTGTTGCGGATCATTTTCATGGGATTGCCGGACTTCGCGGTGCCGACGCTGGAGGCGCTGGTAGCGGCGGGGCATGAGGTCGTCGCGGCCTACACCCAGCCGCCGCGGCCGGCCGGGCGGGGCAAGGCCGAGCGGCCGACCGCGGTCGCCGAGCAGGCGATGGTGCTGGGCATCCCGGTGCGCACCCCGATCAGCCTGCGCGAAGGCGCCACCCAGCGCGAGTTCGCCGGGCTGGAAGCGGATGTCGCGGTGGTCGCGGCTTATGGCCTGATCCTGCCGCAGGCGGTGCTCGACGCGCCGGTGCTGGGCTGCCTCAACGTCCACGGCTCGCTGCTGCCGCGGTGGCGCGGGGCGGCACCGGTGCAGCGCGCGATCATGGCCGGCGACGCCGTCACCGGGGTGACGATCATGGCAATGGAGGCCGGGCTCGATACCGGGCCGATGCTGATGAAGCGCGAGATCGCGATCGGCGGCAAGAATGCGGCGCAAGTGACGGAGGAACTGGCATTACTCGGCGCGGCGATGATGGTCGAGGTGTTGGGCGGTGGTGCGCTCAAGGGCAAGCCGCAACCGGCGCGCGGCGTGACCTATGCGGTCAAGATATCGAAGGCCGAAGCGCGGATCGATTGGGCGCGGCCGGCGGTCGAGCTGGAGCGGCTGGTGCGCGGGCTGGCGCCATTCCCGGGCGCCTGGTTCGAGCATGACGGCGAGCGGATCAAGTTACTCGCGGCTGAACTGGCCGAGGGCGATGGCGCGCCGGGCACGGTGATCGACGGCAAGCTCACCGTGATGTGCAGCACGGGGGCGCTGCGGCCGACCCTGCTGCAGCGCGCCGGGCGGGCACCGATGGGCGTGACCGAGCTGCTGCGCGGGTATGCGGTGCCCCAGGGAACCGTATTGGCATGACGCGGTTGCGGTTGACGGTCGAATATGACGGCGGGCCGTTCGTCGGCTGGCAGCGGCAGGCGGCGGGCATCTCGGTGCAAGGCGTGATCGAGCGGGCGATCGGCGAGATGACCGGCGGGGCGGTGACGGTTCATGGCGCCGGGCGGACCGACGCGGGGGTTCATGCGCTGGCGATGGAAGCGCACGCCGATATAGCCAAACCGCTGACCGAGCATCGGCTGCGCGAGGGGATCAACGCGCTGGTCCGGCCGCACCCGGTGTCGGTGCTGGCGGTGACGCCGGTGGCGGACGACTGGCACGCGCGCTTCTCGTGCAGCAGGCGGCGCTATCTTTACCGCATCCTCAACCGACGGGCGCCGCCGGCGGTCGACCTGGGACGGGTGTGGCACATCGGCGCGCCGCTTGATCTGGCGGCGATGAGCGAGGCGGCGACGGTTCTGGTCGGGACTCATGATTTCACCACCTTCCGCTCGGTCCACTGCCAGTCGAGGAGCCCGGTCAAGACGCTGGAATCGCTGACCGTCGAGCGGGTTGGCGAGGAGGTGCTGGTCAAAGCTGAGGCGCGCAGTTTCCTCCACCACCAGGTGCGGTCGATGGTCGGGTGCCTGGGGCTGGTCGGGCGCGGGCAATGGTCAGTGGCGGACATGCGCGATGCGCTGGCGGCCAAGGATCGCGCCGCGCTGGGCCTCAACGCGCCGCCGCAGGGGCTGTATTTCGTCGCGGCGCAATATGATTAGACCAGCATCTCCCTCGCTGGCGGCTGCGACAGGAACGCCTGCGGGCTGGCGGTGAGGCCGTAGGCGCCGGCGCAGAAGATGGCGATCAGGTCGCCGATGCGGGTTTCGGGCAGCATCACTTCATCGCCGAGCAGGTCGAGCGGGGTGCAGAGACAGCCGGTTACGGTGACTTCCTCCGCTGCCGCCGCCGCGAAGCGGGTGGCGTTGGCGATCGGGTAGTTGCGGCGCAGCAGCTGGCCGAAATTGCCGGTCGCGGCGAGCATGTGGTGAAGCCCGCCATCGGTGATGGCGAAGCGGCGCCCCCCGCTTTCCTTCACGTCGAGGACGCGGGCGAGATAGACCCCCGCCTCCCCGACCAGCCAGCGGCCGAGCTCGATGGCGAAAGCGGTGCCGGCGAGGATGTCGGGGGCGGCGCGGAGCGTCTCGCCGAGCGCGGCCCCGACCGCGTCGATATCGAGCGGCGAGTCGCCGTGGGCGTAGGGGATGCCGAAGCCGCCGCCTAGGTTCACTTCAGGCGGGGCGGCGCCGACCGCGGCGGCGATGTCGGCGGCCAGCGCCACGGTCTGGCGCTGCGCCTCGACCAGCGGGCCGGCGTGGAGCAGCTGGCTGCCGGCGTAGACGTGGAGGCCGCGCCAGTCGGCCCCGGCGTCGCGCAGCAGGCGAACGAGCGCGGGGACTCGCGCCGCGTCGACCCCGAACGGGCTGGCGCGGCCGCCCATGGCCATCCCCGCCCCCTTGAGCGCAAACGGCGGGTTGACTCGGACGGCGAGGCGCGGGGTGACGCCGAGCCGCTCGGCGACCGCCAGCGCGCGCAACGCTTCGCCTTCGCTTTCAAGGTTGACGGTGACTCCGGCCGAAATCGCGCGCTCCAGCTCGGCGTCGCGCTTGCCGGGGCCGGCGAAGCTGACCGGGACGCACAGGCCGCCGGCTGCCTCGAGCCGGTCAAGCTCCCCCGCCGAGGCCAGGTCGAAGCCGTCGACATAGCTCGCAAGCCATTCAAGCAATGGCCCGTAGGGGTTTGCTTTCACGGCATAATGAAGCGCGACGCCGTCGGGCATGGCGGCCCGGAAGCGGGCGATCTGGCGGCCGACAAGGTCGCGGTCATAGGCGAACAACGGCGTGCCCCCGGCGGCCTCGACCAGCCGCTCGGCCGCCTCGCCGCCGATCTTTAGGCTGCCATCGTCTGCGGCGGCGAAACCGGGGGGGATCGGGCCAGACGTCTTCATGCCAGCGACTCCTTGAGGGCGACGCGGTCGAGCTTGCCAGTGGCGCCGGTCGGCAAAGCGTCGCGCCAGACGATCCGCTGCGGCTTCATATAGGCCGGGGCGTTGGCGGTGAAGTGGGCCAGCAGGCGCTGTTCGGCCTCCTTGCCCAGCGGGACCGCGACGAGCACCACCGCCTGGCCGAGCGCCGCGTCCGCCACGCCGAACGCGGCCGCGTCGGACACCGCGCCGCTGGCCAGCGCCAGTTCCTCGATCTCGGTAGGGCTCAAGCGGTTGCCGCTGACCTTGATCATGGCGTCGTCGCGGCCGCGAAAGTGGAGCAGGCCGTCATCGCCGATGATCATCGTGTCTCCGGAATAAACCTTGCCGTCGCGGAAGCGCTCGGCGGTGCGGGCCGGGTCGTTCCAATAGCCGTGGGCGACGAGCGGGCCCGACTGGACCAGTTCGCCCTCCTCGCCCAGCGCGGCAGACGTGCCGTCGGGGCGGATCACGGCGAGTTCGGCGAACGGGATTGCGGTGCCGACGCTGTCGGGGTGCGCGTCGACCAGCGCCGGATCGAGGCTCGACGCGCGGAAGGCTTCGGTGAGGCCGTACATCAGGTGGAGCGCGGCATTGGGGAATAAAGCGCGGAGCCTGCGCACCAGCGGCTCAGGCAAATGGCCGCCGCTGTTGGTGAGGGTGGCAAGGCTGGCCCCTTCCCCGCCCGACCAGTCGAGCTGGGCGAGCTGCTGCCACAGCGGGGGAACCCCGGCGAGGACGGTGACGTCATGGCGTCGCACGGCTTTCCTCACGTCGGCGGCCAACAGGTAATCGAAGGCGATCGCGGTGCCGCCGGCGGCCCAGGCCGAGAGCAACTGGTTCTGGCCATAGTCGAACGCCAGCGGGAGCAAGGCGAGGGTTCGGTCGGCGGGGGTGAGGCGAAGGAAATGCGCGACGCTGACCGCGCCGAGCCAGAGGTTGGCGTGGCTCAGCATCACGCCCTTGGGCCGGCCGGTCGAACCCGAGGTGTAGAGCAAGGCGGCGAGCGTGTCGGGGTCGTGGCGGGAGGGCGGTAGCGCCTCATCGCCGTCGCGCCAGTCCTCGAGCGCGACGGCAGCGAAGGCGCCGGGATCAAGCGTGGCCAAGCGCGCCTGGTTGGCGACAAGCAGCTTCGCGCCGCTGTCGGCGAGGATATGGACGGCCTGGGCGCGCTTGAGCAGCGGGTTGATCGGGACGTGGACCAGCCCGGCGCGGGCGGCGGCGAGCGGGGCGATGCAGGCGAAGCGCGTCTTGCCCATCCAGCTGGCGATGCGGTCGCCGGGGGCGAGGCCGTGCGCGCGGAAGGCGGCGGCGGTGCGGCCGACCGCCTGGTCGAGCGCGGCGTAAGTCAGGCTTTCGTCGCCCGCCACCAGCGCGACATCGCCCGCCGCGCCGCGCAGCGTCAGGTGATCGAGCGGGCAAGGCGTCGGGTCGGGGTTCACCCCCCTTCCCTGTCATTGCCAGCGAAGCGGCGCAATCCGGCGGCAGCCTTGCCCTCGGCCTTTCGCTTGCCTAGGGCGCGAAGCATCGTTTTTCAGGCGGGGTAGCGTGGCGGACAGCGAATTCGACGAAGTGGACGGGACCCTGCGCGCCGTGATCGGCGACACGCTCGGCCTGACCAAGGCGCGCCTGGCGGCGTTCGACGAGGCGACGCCCCTGTTCGGCGCCCTCCCCGAGCTCGATTCGATGGCGGTCGCGACCCTGCTTACCGCGCTCGAGGAACGGTTCGCGATGCTGATCGAGGACGACGACGTCGCCGCCGAGGATTTCGAGACCTACGGGACGCTGCTGGCGTTCGTCCGGCGCAAGGTGCTGAAGTAAGCCATATCCTCTCCGGAACGGGGAGGTGGCAGTCCGCAGGACTGACGGAGGGGTCGGCCCCTCCACCACCCCGCTTCGCGGCGCGGGCCCCCTCCCCGTTCCGGGGAGGATTACTCCGCCGCTTGAAGCGCGGCGAACTCCTCGGCGGCGAGGAATTTCTCGGCGTCGAGGGCCGCCATGCAGCCGGTGCCGGCGGCGGTGACCGCCTGGCGGTAGATCTTGTCCATCACGTCGCCGCAGGCGAATACGCCGGGGATGGTGGTGCGGGTCGAGCCGGTCTCGACACTGAGATAGCCGTCGGAATCAAGCTCGAGCTGACCAGCGAACAATTCGGTCGCCGGCTTGTGGCCGATGGCGACGAAGGCCCCGTCGACGTCGAGACGGCTGATCTTTCCCGACTTCACATTGCGAATGTCGAGCCCGACCAGCACTTCGGGCATGCCGCCGCCGACGAACTGGGCGACCTCGCTGTCCCACATCACCTTGATGTTGGGGTGGGCGAACAAGCGGTCCTGGAGGATCTTTTCGGCGCGGAAACTGTCGCGGCGGTGGATCAGGGTGACGTCATGGCTGTGGTTGGTCATGTACAAGGCTTCCTCGACCGCGGTGTTGCCGCCGCCGATGACCGCGACCTTCTTGCCGCGATAGAAGAAGCCGTCACAGGTCGCGCAGGCCGAAGCGCCCTTGCCCTTCATATGTTCTTCCGACGGCAGGCCGAGCCACTTGGCCTGGGCGCCGGTGGCGATGACCAGGGTGTCGGCGTGATATTCGCCGCTGTCGCCCTTGAGCACGAACGGGCGGCGCGACAGGTCGACGCTGTCGACGTGATCCCACACGAACTTGGTGCCGACATGTTCGGCCTGGGCCTGCATTTCCTCCATCAGCCACGGGCCCTGGATGACGTCGCGGAAGCCGGGGTAGTTTTCGACGTCGGTAGTGGTGGTCAGCTGACCGCCGGGCTGGATGCCCTGGACGACGACCGGTGACAGGCCGGCGCGGGCGGCATAAATGGCGGCGGTGAGGCCCGCCGGCCCCGATCCGAGGACGAGGAGACGGGTGGACATGACATTGCTCATGGCCGCTCACTTAGGGACGAAACCGCCGGGCTTCAATCGATCCCGCGCTAGCGTTCGAGCAGCGCCTTCATCTGGGCGATTTCGGCCTTTTGCGAGGCGAGGATGCCGCCGCACAGGCGCTTGATCGCGGGATCGGTGATCGACGATTTCTCGCACATCAGGATGGCGCCCGAATGATGCGGGATCATGGCGCGGAGGAACTGGTCGTTGCCGACCAGCGCCTGGGTTCGCATCGCGAACAGCGCCAGCAAGAAGGTCGCGGCGAAGGCCAGGTTGAGGATCAGGTTGGTGCGCCGGTCGGGGAACATCGCCGGCATCATCCACAGCATGAACAAGGCCATCGACGTGACCATCATCAAGGTCATGTAGACGTTGTTGAGATTGTTATAGAGCTCGGCCGTGCTGTCGATCATCGTGTACATCACGAAATACATGACGATGCCGCTGCCGATGAGGTTGGCGGCGAACATCAGATAGGGCGATTTGGCCATCTTCATCGGCATCGCGGTCGCTGCCGCGCCGTGGGTGTCGTGGTCGTTTTCCATGTCATTCCCCTGTTGGTTGGTGAGCGCTAGTCGGCGTGCGGCTTGGTTCCGGGCGCGTGGCTGTGGCCGATCGGGGTCGGCCTGGCGGCCTCGCCCTTCGCCATGCCGGCCATCCCGGCCATGCCCGGCATGTCCTTCATGATCTCGTCATGCTCGGCCGGGGCACTTGCGAGTGCCGCCCGATATTGATCGGGCGACATGCCGGGCAGCGCCTTGGCGAAGGCGACCATGTCCCAGATGAGCTCGTCATTATGGGTTTTGCCCCACGCCGGCATCGCGCTCAGCTTGACCCCGTGCTTGATGATCCAGAACATTTCGGCCGGCGAATGGCCGATCCCCCGCGCCAGCTCGGGCGCCGGCGGATAGAGGCCCTGGCTCATCTCCGATTTCTCGACGCCTGGGCCAAGGTGGCAGCCCGAGCACATCTCCGAATAAAGCCCGGCGCCGGTGGCGACCCGCTTTGGATCTTTGAAATCGGCCGGCACCACGATGTTGCGGGCGTGGTGCGTGATGGCGCGCTCGCGGAACATATCGAGGCTGTTGTAGATCAGCGCCGAATGCGGCGCGTCGGCACCGATGTTGTAGACGCCGGCATAGAGAAAGGCGCCGCCGAAGGCCGCCAAGGCGACGACCAGGACGAGGACGAAGGCGGTGCTCGGCAAATGGCGATGAAGGTCGAGGAACCGGCCCCTCGGTGAGGTGTCGGTGCCGGTGCCGGTATCGCTGTCGGTTTCGCGGTCTTGGGTCATGCTGTGGGGCTCCTTGCCAAAAGGGTCACTGGACCGCCAACCGAACGAACCCCATCGCGCCATGGGGATTGCGGCTGCCATAGTCGTCTTTCAACGCGCGCGGAACGAAGTTCACGGCATAAAGCCCGCCGAGGCCGACCTTGACGTGCTCGGCGACCTTGAAGTCGCGGATCAGGCCGAGCGAGGCCTTGGCGACGCGGTAGGCCGGGGCGTCTTCAGCGACCGAGGCGACCAGCTCGCGGTTCTCGACCTGCTCGGCGCGGCCGAACAGGGTCCAGTCGGTCCATTTGACCGCGCTTTCGAGGGCGAAGCCGTCGTCGCGATGGGCGCCGACGGTCTTGCGGCCCCAGGCGAGGGTCGTCGACCACCAGCCGCGCGTCATCGGCACGGTGTAGATGCCGCTCGCCGACCAGCGCTTCTGGTCGACTCCGGGCTCGAGCTGCTCGGGATCGGTGAGATGCGCCCAGCTGCCCTGGAGCGACAGGCGGTCGGTCGGGTTCCACGAGATCCGCGCCGAGGTCGAATCGAGCGGCCCGGTCTCGAAATTGTAGCGGTACTGATCGGGCTCGCGGCCATTGAACCGCGAGGCTTCGACCTTGACCCGGTCGAGCACCAGCCCGGCGGTGACGACGCCGAAGGTGATGTGGGTCGAATCGAGCCAGTGGTGGGTGATCGGCGCCTCGGGCGAATCGAGGATCGACTGGCGGTGCATGAAGGCGGGCGGACCGAACGCCGGCTCGCCGGGCAGCCCGGCATAGACGAACGCGCTGGCCTTCTCCCCCAGCTTCTTCGAATAGCTCGCCGACAATTCCATGAACAGGTCATGGGGATGCTGGCGATCGATCAGCCGGTCGGTGCCATTGGCGGTTTCACCGCTGGCGAGGAGCAACGGGTAGCCGGCCTTGCCCATCAGCGGGTCGGGGCTGAGCATCGCCTTGAATTCGAGCGTGTCGCCGTTGGCGAACGGGCGCTGGGCCATGCCCATCAGCATGCCCGAGACGAACGCCTTGTGGTCGCCGCGCGGGCCGCTCTGGCTGTCATAGACGAGGTTGAGGCGGGCGTGGCCCATCAGCATCCAGTCGCCGGCCATGGTCATCACGCCCTCATGCTCCGACGCGTCGGGCTGCCACGCGGTGCCAGATGCCTCGCGGGTCACCGGATAGGGTCCGAAGGCGGCGCGCATCGCATGGCCGCCGTGGTCCATCCCGGCCATGCCCTCCATGCCGGCCATCGGCGGGGATGCGGCGGCGTGGCCACTGTGGTCGGCGGGCGGTTCGGGCGGCATGACCATGCCGGGCGCCATCGGCTCGGCGGGCGCAGCTGGCGGCATGACCATATCAGGGGCCATCGGCTCAGGCGCGGGCGGAACGGGCGTGGCGGCTTTGGCCGGGGCCTTGGCGGTCGTCGCTTTCTTCACCGGGGCTTTCTTGGCGGGGGCCTTGGCTGCGGCCGGCCTCTTTGTAGCGGGCTTCTTCTTGACGGCGGGCTTGGCCGGCATCGGCATGGTCATCCCGGGCATGCCGGGCATGGTGTGCTGGGCGGCGGCGGGGCTGCTGGCCGCGGCCAGCGCGAGGGCGCTCGCGGTGGCGAGGAAAAACTTGGTCACGGTTATCTCCGATGATGAGAGGCGCGTCCGCAACACCGCGGGGGCGCGGCGCAACGGGCGGAAGCGGGACGCGTCGCCGCGCCCCGTCCCATTTCTTCACGCGTGGCTTAGTGGGCTGACGGCGCGGCGTGCGTCTGATGATCGGCGCCGGCGTCGGCCTTGGCCTTCATCTTGTCGCAGCAACAGTCCTTCATCGCCTCGGGCTTGGCCGGCATGGCGGGCATGCCCGGCATTGCCGGCATCGCCGGAGGCTGCGTCGCGGGGGCGGCATTAGCCGTGGCGGGCAGCGCCATGGCGGCCGCGAATAGGCTCAACTTCAACATGGTAATCTCCTGAAAAACGAAGGGGTTAGCCAATTCGTTTCAGGCGATTCGGGGGGGCGGGTCTTCGCTCGACGGGTCGATGCCGGTGAAGGCCCGGATCGGTTCGGCAATGGCGACGATCGGGGCCGGCGAGAGCGGCACCGGCATCGCGGCGCGCGGCGCCAGCGCCTGCACCAGACCGGCACAGCAGCCGGCCTTGGCGGCGGGGTCGTGGCCCGGCATCTGGTGATGCGCGGCGTGAGTCCCGCTCGCGCATTGCGGAGTCGCGGGCGCTGCCGCCGCCGGGCTGAGCGGGGCCAGAGCAAGAGCCAGCAGGCTCAACCAGGCGAGGAAGCGGCGCATCGTCTAAGGCAGGAAGAACGGGGTCGGGTTGAGTAATGGCGGGATCGAGCGCCACGTGCACGGCACCTTGACGGTGCGCGCTGCGCGGGCGCCGTCGGCCGGAATCGTGCGGAAGCAGGCCGGGCGCTTGCCGCCATCGGGCGAGGCCGATGCCTTCGACCAGGCGGCCGAGGGCAGAGCGAGCAGCGTCAAGGCCATCAAGGGAGCAATCCGCATGGCGCCGCTGTAGCGAAAATCGCGATGAACGGCAACTTAATCGCGCCCGGCCGAGGCTAGACCAGCCGCGATTGTTTCAACGCCGCGCCGATGAACCCGGCAAACAATGGATGCGGGTTGAACGGGCGGCTCTTCAGCTCGGGGTGGAACTGGACGCCGATGAACCACGGATGGTCGGGCCGCTCGACGATTTCGGGCAATTGGCCGTCGGGCGACATGCCGGTGAACATGAGGCCGCCCTTTTCCAGCACCGCCTTGTAATGGGCGTTGACCTCATAGCGGTGGCGGTGGCGTTCGGAGATTTCGGTCGCGCCATAAGCCGAGGCGACGTGGCTGTTGCCGGTCAGGATGGCGGGATAGGCGCCAAGCCGCATGGTGCCGCCAAGGTCGGTGTCGGACGAGCGCTGCTGCAGCCCCTCCTCGCTCATCCATTCGGTGATCAGGCCGACGACCGGTTCGGGCGTGTCGCCGAATTCGGTGGTCGAGGCCTCGGCGATCCCGGCGATGTTGCGGGCGCCCTCGATGCACGCCATCTGCATGCCAAGGCAGATGCCGAAGAACGGCACCGCGCGCTCGCGGGCGAAGCGGACGCTGGCGATCTTGCCCTCGCTGCCGCGCTCGCCGAAGCCGCCGGGGACGAGGATGCCGTGGAGCGGCTCCAGTTCGGCGGCGAGGTCGGCGTCGTCCTTCTCGAACAGTTCGGCATCGAGCCAGCGGATGTTGACCTTGACCCGGTGGGCGATGCCGCCGTGGACCAGCGCCTCGCGCAGCGACTTGTAGGCATCGGGCAGGCCGACATATTTGCCGACCACGCCGATCGTCACTTCGCCCTCGGGATGGTCGACGCGGTCCATGATGTCGATCCAGCGGGTCAGATCGGGGTCGGGCGCGTCGGTGATGTCGAACACGCGCAGCACCTCATCGTCGAGGCCTTCGCGGTGATATTGCAGCGGCACGTCGTAGATCGAGCGGGCGTCGAGCGCCTGGATCACCGCCGAAGCGGGGACGTTGCAGAACAAGGCGATCTTGTTGCGGTCGCTAAGTGGGATCTCGCGCTCGGCGCGGCACAGCAGGACGTCGGGCTGGATACCATAGCTGGTCAGTTCGCGAACGCTGTGCTGGGTCGGCTTGGTCTTGAGCTCCCCCGCCGCCGCCAGATAGGGCACCAGCGTGGTGTGGACGCACACCGTCTGGCCGCGGCCAAGGTCGTTGCGGAGCTGACGGATGGCCTCGACGAACGGCAGGCTCTCGATGTCGCCGACGGTGCCGCCAATCTCGCAAATGACGAAGTCGATGCCATCGATGTCGGCCAGCGCGAACTCCTTGATCGCATTGGTGACGTGGGGGATGACCTGGACCGTCGCGCCGAGATAATCGCCGCGGCGCTCGCGGGCGATGATGCCCTGGTAGATGCGGCCCGAGGTGACGTTGTCGGTCTGCCGCGCCGAGACGCCGGTGAAGCGCTCGTAATGGCCAAGGTCGAGGTCGGTCTCGGCGCCGTCGTCGGTGACGTAGACTTCACCGTGCTGATACGGCGACATCGTCCCCGGATCGACGTTGAGATAGGGATCGAACTTGCGAATCCGGACGGAAAAGCCGCGCGCCTGGAGCAGCGCGCCGAGCGATGCCGCAAGCAAACCCTTGCCAAGCGAGGAGACCACGCCGCCGGTGATGAAAATATACCGCGCCATGGGAGACGAGCCTTAGGGATGCGCGCCACCTGGTGGCAAGCGCAAGATTCGAGTCGGGGCGAAAAAAGCTGGCTGCTTACTGGGCGAGCGGGACCGTCGGCGCGGACTTGGGCGCCTGCCCCGTGGCCGGCGCGGGCTTCTGCGCCGGCAGGGTCAGCGGGCTCGACGGCGCCGGATTGGCCGGCGCCTGCTTGACCAGCGAGGTATCGATGGTCGGCGCTTCGCGAGTCACCCCGGCGAGCGCGGCAAGCAGGATCGAGAGAAAGATGAACAGCCCGCCGAGCACCGCGGTGGCGCGCGTCAGGAAGTCGGCGGCGCCGCGCGCGGTCATGAACCCGCCGCCCGAACTGCCGACGCCAAGCCCGCCGCCTTCGGAGCGCTGCATGAGGATGACGAGGACCAGGCTGAACGCGATCAACGTCTGGACGATCAGCAGGAAGGTGAACATGGCGGGCGCGCTTTCGGTAAGGGAGGTGGGGCGCAGGTAGCGGCGAAGTCGCCTGGTTTCAATGCGCCGCGTCGATGATCGGGACGAATTCGGCCGCCGTCAGGCTGGCGCCGCCGACCAAAGCCCCATCGACATCGGTGACGGCGAAGATGGCGGCGGCGTTGGCGGCCTTGACCGAGCCGCCGTAGAGCAAGCGGATGCCCTGCCCCGCGTTGCCAAAGGCGGCCACCAGGCGCGATCGCAGCGCGGCGTGCATCTCGGCGATGTCGTCGAGCGAGGGGATCTTGCCGGTACCGATCGCCCAGATCGGCTCATAGGCGACGGCCAGGCGGGCGCCGTCACCGGCGGGCAGCGAGGCGTCGAGCTGAGCGGAGACGGTGGCGATGGCGTTGCCGGCGCTGCGCACCGCATCGCTTTCGCCGACGCACAGGATGACGTCGAGCCCGGCGCCGAGCGCGGCTTCTGCCTTGGCTTTCACGTCGGCGTCGGTTTCGCCTTGCGCCTGACGCCGCTCGCTATGGCCGACGATGACCAGGCGGGCGCCGGCGTCGAGCAGCATCGCTGCCGAGACGCAGCCGGTGTGCGCGCCCTTGGCGGCGGCATGGACGTCCTGCCCGCCGATGGCGAAGCCGGGTACGGCGCGGACGGCGCGATCGATGAGGGTCGCGGGCAGGCACAAAGCGACGTCGACATCGCCGTGCGCGGCCGCCGCGATCGCCGCGACCTCGGCCAGATCCGCCGCCAGCCCGTGCATTTTCCAGTTTCCCGCCACCAGCTTGCGCCGCATCCCCTGTCCCTTTGCCTGTCGCGCCGCGGCTCCTTGCCGCCGCCTTGTGACGCCCCTAAAGCGGCCTTCCCATAAGTCAAAGCGAGCGTGAACCCGATGTTGTCTGCATTCCGGCGGCTGTCCAAGTCAAAGCTCGGCACGAGCATCATGGTGCTGTTCCTGCTGGCCATCCTGGCGAGCTTCGCGCTGGCCGATATCAGTGGCAACCGGTCGAGCAGTTTCGGGCTGGGCAGCGGGACGCTGGCGAGCGCCGGCGGCGAGACCGTCACCGACCGCGACGTCGGCGAGGTGTTCAGCCGCGCGCTGAGCGAGCGCCGCAAGCAGCAGCCCGATTTGACCCCCGCCGGGCTGGCGGGGGATTTTGACACGTTGGTCGAAGAGCTGATCAAGGATCGCCTGCTGACCGCGTTCGCGGCCAAGCAGGGCGTGGTCCTGTCGAAGCGGCTGGTCGATGCCGAAATCGCCAAGATCCCCGGTGCGCGCGGGCTCGACGGCAAGTTCAGCAACCAGGCCTATCTGGGCTGGCTGGGCCAGCAGCGGCTGACCGACCAGTTGGTCCGCCGGCTGATCGCGTCCGACCTCGTCCAGCGGCTGGTCATCCCCCCGGTCGCGGTCAACGCCCGAATCCCCGTCGGCGTGGCGACGACCTATGCGTCGCTGCTGCTCGAGCAGCGCCAGGGCGAAGTCGCGCTGGTGCTGACCGACGCCTTCAAGGCCGGACTGACGCCGAGCGCCGGCGACCTCCAGGCGTTCTACGACCAGAACAAGGCGCGCTACACCGTGCCCGAGCAGCGCGTCCTGCGGATGGCGACGATCGCCCCCGACACGGTCGCCGTGGCCGCACCGAGCGAGGCCGAGGTCGCCGCTTACTACAAGGCCAACGCCGCCACTTATGGCGGGGTCGAGAAGCGCGTCATCAGCCAGGCGGTGATCCCGGCCAAGGCGCTGGCCGATACCGTCGCCGCCCGCGCCCGCGGCGGTGCAGCCTTCGCCGCCGCCGCCGCGCCGGCCGGCCTCAGCGCCGAGGACGTCAGTGTCGGGCCGCAGTCTCGCGCCGAATTCGCCACCTTGGCCGGCCCGCAGGTCGCCGCCGCGGTGTTCGCCGCCCCGTCGGGCGCGGTGGTCGGCCCGATCAAGTCCGACCTTGGCTGGCACGTCGTCAAGGTCGACGCCATCCAGACCCCGTCGAGCGCGTCGCTCGCCGCCGCCCGGACCGACATTATCGCCAAGCTCAGCGCCGAAAAGCGCAAGAATGCCCTGGCCGACATGGTCGCCAAGATCGAGGATTCGATGGCCAACGGATCGAGCCTGCCCGAGGCGGTCGCGGCGGCCAAGCTGACGCTGACCGACACGCCGCTGATCACCGCCGCCGGCACCTCGCGCACCGACCCCGCCTACAAGATGGCGCCGGACTATGCCCCGGCGCTGAAATCGGGGTTCGAATTGTCCCAGGAAGACGATCCGGTGGTCGAGGAACTGGCCAACGGCAAGGGCTATGCATTGGTCGGGATCGGCCGGATCGTGGCCGCCGCGCCAGCCCCGCTGGCCGACATCCGCGAGCGGATCACGGCCGACTGGACCCAGAAGAAAGCGGCCGATCTGGCCCGGGCCAGTGCCGCGGGGATCGCCGCCAAGGTCGCGCGCGGCGTGCCGCTGGCCCAGGCCGCCGCCGAGGCCGGCAAGGGCACCGTCCCACCGCGCCCGCTGATCGCCCGCCGGATCGACATCGCCCGCGCCAACGCCAATGTCGCGGCGCCGGTCAAGATGCTGTTCTCGCTCGGCGAAGGCAAAAGCCGGTTAGTCGCCGACCCGCAGCAACGCGGCTACTACATCGTCCACAACGTCAAGATCACGCCGGGCAGCGCCGGGGCCAACCCGGGGCTGATCACCCAGGTCCAGATGTCGTTCCAGGAAGCGGTCGGCCAGGAATTGGCGGCGCAATTCGTCGGCGCGGTCAGGAAAGACGTCGGCGTGCGGCGCGACGAGAAAGCGATTGCGGCGTCGAAGCTGCGCCTGACCCAGGGAAGCAACTAAAGCCGCGATGGCGCCACCCCGGCTGCTGCTGATCGACAATATCGACAGCTTCACCTTCATGCTGGCGGATGTTCTGCGCCAGGCGGGGGCCGAGGTGGACGTCGCGCGGCACGATGCGCTGAGCGTGGCCGAGGCGCTGGGCGCCGGACATGACGCGATCGTCATCTCGCCGGGCCCGGGATGGCCCGAGGACGCCGGCATTTCGGTCGCGCTGGCCCGGGCCTGCGTCACCGCGGGCAAGCCGCTGCTCGGCGTCTGCCTGGGCCACCAGGCGCTGGCGCTGGCGTGCGGGTCGGCGGTCGAGCTTACGTCGCCGATGCACGGCAAGGTGGCGAGCGTGCGCCACGACGGCAGCGGGCTGTTCGCCGCCCTCCCATCGCCGTTCGCGGCGACGCGCTACCATTCGCTGGCGGTGCCGGAGCCGTTGCCGCCGCTGATCGCCAATGCCTGGAGCGACGACGGGACGGTGATGGCCATGCGCCACGCCGCGGCGCCGGCGCACGGGGTGCAATTCCATCCCGAGAGCATCGCCAGCGAGCAGGGCGTGGCGCTGCTCAGCGCGTTCGTTGCGCTGGCGCGCGGCAAGGCTTGACGTTCCGCGCGGCGTTGCCTACACGTTCTGGGTTCGTTCCCCGGACGGAGATGATCATGCTCACCGCCAAGCAGAATGAGTTGCTCCGCTTCATCAATGACCGCCTCGCCAAGAGCGGGGTCAGCCCGAGCTTCGACGAGATGCGCGAGGCGCTCGACTTGAAGTCCAAGTCGGGTGTCCACCGGCTGATCTCGGCGCTCGAGGAGCGAGCGTTCATCCGCCGCCTGCCCAACCGCGCCCGCGCGCTCGAGGTGCTGCGTATGCCCGACGCGGCAATGGCCGCGGGCACTTCTCCGCCGGCGCCGCGCGCCGTGCTCCCCGCCGCCGCCAATGACGTGATCGAAATCCCTTTGCATGGGCGGATCGCGGCAGGAACGCCGATCGAGGCGCTGCAGGGCACCGAGGGGTTTGCGGTCCCCGCCGCCTTGCTCGGGCCGGGCGAGCATTTCGCGCTCGAGGTGTCGGGCGATTCGATGGTCGACGAGGGCATCCTCGATGGCGACTTCGCGCTGATCCGCAGGGTCGAGACCGCCCGCGACGGGGAGATTGTCGTCGCGCTGATCGACAGCGAGCAGGCGACCTTGAAGACCTTCCGCCGCGAGGGGCAGATGATCCGCCTCGATCCCGCCAACCGCCAGTATGAAGCGCAGCGCTATCGCCCTGAGCAGGTCCAGATCCAGGGCCGCCTCGCCGGCCTCATCCGCCGTTACTAGGGCACTGGCGATGCAGGACGCGCGGATCGATTATGTCGAATTGCCGAGCCTGACGGCGCACGAGCTGACCCGCGCCTTTTACGGCAAGGCGTTCGGCTGGACGTTCACCGATTATGGCCCGGATTATGCGGCGACGACCAATGGCACGACCGACATCGGGCTCGACGGGCAGTCCGGCGAGGCGCTGTCGGCGCCGCTGCCGGTGATCCGGGTCGAGGCGCTTGAAGCGGCGTTCGACGCGGTGTGCCAGGCGGGCGGCGTGATCGCCAAGCCGATCTTCGCCTTCCCCGGCGGGCGGCGGTTCCATTTCATCGACCCCGGCGGCAACGAACTTGCCGTGTGGAGCGCGACGTAAGGCCAGGCCCTGGGCCTCGCTCGGCGCCTTATTCCGCGGTGGTCGGATCGATCGTGGCACGCACCTCGGCGATGCTGTTGGCGGGGAAGCCAGCCTGCTCGGCATGCTGGCGGATCAAATCGGCGCTCGGCGCGCGGTACAGGCAATAAATCTTGTCGTCGGTGACATAGCTGTGGACCCACTGGATGTCGGGGCCGAGCTGCCGAAGCACGGCGCAGCTACCCTGGCTGGCGCCTTTCAGCGCCGCGGCGTCGAGTTTGCCGACGTCCGGCATGTCGCGCTCAATGACGAATTCGGGCATATCGCTCTCCTCGGCTTGTCGCCCCTCGCGGCCATCGCGGCCGGGGTCTCACCCTTAGCACGATTGTCGGCGCGGGTTGAGCCCAGGGATGCGCGCCGACCCGCTCCGCCACCGTCGTCACCACCGGCTCGGCGCCGAGCGTGATCGCCACCCCGCCGCTGCGCCCCAGCAGGTCGCGGTCGAGCTTGAGCCAGCGCGGCACGCAGCCACGCGGGAGGAAGCGCTCGGCGACGACGATGTCGGCCTCGGCACAAGCGCGGGTCAGGTCGGTCCACGGGATGGCGTCGGTCGCGCGGAGGGCAAGCAGGCGCCAGGCGCGCCCGCCGCGGACGATGTCGGCGATGCAGGCTTCGCGGGTGCAGCGGGCGAACGGCTGTTCCTCCAGCGCCAGCGGGTCGCCGTCGAACGCGGCGCTTTCGGCGACGAGGGTGCGGACATAGTCGCCGGCCCGGGCGCGCAACAGGACGGGCGTCCCGTCGCCCCTGACCAAGGCGAGGTGGCGGCCGTCGCCGGTGATGAGCAGGTCGGGGATGGGCGCGGCCGCGGCGACCCCCGCGCCGATCGCCAGCGGGATCACGCCGAGCAGGCGCACGCGGGTGGCCCACAACGCCAGCCACAGCATCCCCGCGACCATCGCCGCGAAGGCCAGTCGCGGCATGGAGGGAAGCAAGGCGACCGAGCCATGCGCCTCGCTGACCCAGCGGGCGAGGCTGAGCAGCAGCTCGATCGACCAGCCGGTCGCGGCCCACAACGGCGCGCCGAGACCGACCGTGTCGAGCAGCAAGGCGAGCGCTTCCAATGGCATGATGACGAAGGTCGTGAGCGGGATGGCGACGAGGTTGGCCGCGACCCCGTAGAGGCCCGAGCGGTGGAAATGGTAGAAAGCGAACGGCATCAGCGCGATCTCGACCGCAAGGCCGGTCAGGAACAGGCCGGTGAGCGAGCGGCCGAGGCGCAGCGGGATGCCCTCTTCGCGCGGGGCCAGCAGGCGCTGGACCGGGCCGGCGCTGTGGAGGACGATGATCGCGGTGACCGCGGCGAAGCTCAGCTGGAAGCTGGCGCCGGCGAGTGCCTCGGGGCGGAAGATAAGGACGGCCAGCGCCCCGGTGGCGACCAGCCTGAGGCTGAGCGCTTCCCTCCCGAGCGCGATACCGCCAAGGACGAGCAACGCCGCGATGCAGCTGCGCACGGTCGGCACCTGCATGCCGGTCAGCACGGTGTAGCCGATGCCGGCAAGCGCGCCGAACCCGGCCGACACCAGCACCAGATTGAAGCGCAAGGCGAGGCGCGGGCTGAGCGCGAGCAGGCGCAGCGACAGCAGCATGGCGGCGCCGACCACGGCGGCGATATGCAGCCCGCTGACCGACAGCAAATGGGTCAGGCCCGAGCGGCGCATGGCGTCGGCATCCTCCTCCCCGACCCCGGCCTGGTCGCCGGTGACCAGCGCGGTGGCGATGCCCCCGGCCGAGCCGCTCAGTCGATCGCGGACGTGACGGCCGAGCGCATCGCGCAGCGAATCGAGGCCGCCGCCGGTGGCTGCGGTGACCACCACCGGCGGTCCGAGCGCCCGGCCAACCCCGCCGATCCGCGCGAACCAGGCGTCGCGGGCAAAATCATGGGTGCCGGGGAGCGCCATCGGCGGCGGCGACTGGAGCCGCGCGCGGAGCCTGATGACCGCTCCGCCGACAAGGCCGGGTGAGACATCCTTGTCGAGCACGGAAACGCGCACCCGGGGTGGCAGGCCGCTGCCTGCAGCGGGCGTCAGCAGCAGGCGGACGAGTCCGCGCGCGACCAACGGCTCGGCATGTTCGATGCGGGCGGTGAACTCGCTCACGACCGGGCGGAGAATGCGCGGCGACGCGGCATTGTCCGCCCGCCACCACACCGAGCCGCAGCCCAATGCAATGGCGATTCCGGCGAATAGCAAGGCGCGGCCGGCGCGGGTGCCCTGCCCGGCTGCCAGCCCGAGCGCCGAAAGCGCCAGTCCGAACAGGATCAGCGCGGTCCATTGCTGCGCGTTGCCAAGCCAGAACCAGCCGGCGATGCCGCCGCCAAACGCCGCGACCAGCCACAACGGCAACTGTCCGCGCTCGGCGTCGAGGAACGCTTCGAGACGCTCGGCGAGGGCAGCAAAAATGGGCGAGATGCGCCGACGCGCCGGTTCCAGCGGCGCGACCTCTATGGTAGGGGCGCTCACCTCGTTCATCGGCAGCGAGCAGACAAAAGGAAAGCGCGCGCCAGCGCAAGCGACAATATGACCAGTGCAAGCAGCAAGATCGAGGGCGTCGTCACGCGTTTCGCCCCCTCGCCGACCGGCTACCTCCACATCGGCGGGGCGCGGACGGCGCTGTTCAACTGGCTGTTCGCGCGCCATCACGGCGGCCAATATCTGCTGCGGATCGAGGATACCGACCGCGCCCGATCGACCCAGCCGGCGATCGACGCCATCCTTGATGGCCTGTCGTGGCTCGGGCTGGAGGGCGATGCGCCGCCGGTCATGCAGTTCGAGCGCTCCGCCCGCCACGCCGAGGTCGCCCACCAATTGCTCGACAGCGGCCACGCCTACCGCTGCTATCTGACGCCCGACGAACTGGGCGCTCGGCGGGCCGGGGCACAGGCAGCGCGCAAGCCGTTCCGGATCACCAGCGAATGGCGCGGCCAGGCGCCCGGCACCGATGAAAAGGGCAAGCCGTTCGTGATACGGGTGAAGAGCCCGAGCGAGGGCGAGACGGCGATCGACGACCTTGTCCAGGGCCGCGTCACCGTCGCCAATGCCGAGATCGACGATTTCGTCATCCTGCGATCGGACGGGACGCCGACCTACATGCTGGCGGTCGTGGTCGACGACCATGACATGGGGGTGACCCACGTCATCCGTGGCGACGACCATCTCAACAATGCGTTTCGCCAGCTGGCGCTGATCCGCGGACTGGGCTGGGCCGAGCCGGTCTATGCCCATGTGCCGCTGATCCACGGTCCCGACGGCGCGAAATTGTCGAAGCGCCACGGCGCGCTGGGGGTCGATGCCTATCGCGACGAGCTCGGCATCCTGCCCGAAGCGCTGGCCAATTATCTGCTGCGGCTGGGCTGGGGGCATGGCGACGACGAATTCATCGCGTTGGACCAGGCGGTCGAATGGTTCGACCTCGACCATGTCGGGAAAAGCCCGTCGCGGTTCGACTGGAAGAAGCTCGAGAACCTCAACGGCCACTACATCCGCGAGGCCGACGATGGGCGGCTGGCCGCATTAGTCGGGCAGAAATTGGGGGCCGAAGGCGAAGCGATGGCCCTGCTGACGCGCGCCATGCCCGAGCTGAAGGCACGAGCGCATGATCTGAACGCGTTGGCGGAGGGCGCCGCCTTCCTGTTCGACCGCCGTCCGCTGGCGATCGACGACAAGGCTGGGGTGCTGCTCGATGGCGAGGCGCGGGCGCTGCTGGCCGAGGCGCACAAGGCGCTATCGGCGCTTGCCGACTGGAGCCATGATTCGACCGATGCTGCAGTGCGGGAAGTTGCCGAACGGGCCGGAGTTAAGCTAGGCAAGCTCGCCCAGCCGCTCCGCGCGGCGTTGACGGGCAAGACGACTTCACCGGGCATCTTCGACGTGCTGGTCCTGCTGGGACGCGACGAGAGCCTCGGACGGATCGCCGATCAGATGGTGGAGCCTAATTCATGACCGACAAATCCGTCACTTTCACCGCCGACGGCAAGACCCTCGACCTTCCCACGTTGCCCGGTTCGGTCGGGCCCGACGTGGTCGACATCCGCAAATTCTATGCCGACACTGGCATGTTCACATATGACCCGGGCTATACCTCGACCGCGTCGTGCCAGAGCGCCATCACCTACATCGACGGCGACCAGGGCATTTTGCTGCACCGCGGCTTCCCGATCGACCAGCTGGCCGAGCAATCGAGCTTCATGGAGGTCAGCTATCTGCTGCTTCACGGCGACCTGCCGAGCGCCGACGAGCTTGAGGAATTCAGCTACACCATCACCCGTCACACCATGGTCCACGAGCAATTGGCGACCTTTTTCCGCGGGTTCCGGCGCGACGCGCACCCGATGGCGATCATGTGCGGCGTGGTCGGCGCGCTCTCCAGTTTCTATCACGATTCGACCGACATCACCGACCCGCAGCAACGGCTGATCGCGTCGCACCGGCTGATCGCCAAGATGCCGACGCTGGCGGCGATGGCGTTCAAATATTCGATCGGCCAGCCGTTCCTGTTCCCGCAGAACGACCTCAGCTACACCGGCAACTTCCTGCGCATGACGTTCGGCGTCCCCGCCGAGCCCTATGAAATCAATCCGATCATCGAAAAAGCGATGGACCGGATCTTCATCCTCCACGCCGACCATGAGCAGAATGCGTCGACCTCGACCGTGCGGCTGGCGGGGTCGTCGGGCGCCAACCCGTTCGCGTGCATCGCCGCGGGCATCGCCTGTCTGTGGGGTCCGGCGCACGGCGGCGCCAACGAAGCGGCGTTGAACATGCTGCGCGAGATCGGCGACGTGAAGAACATCCCCGCCTACATCGCCCGCGCCAAGGACAAGAACGACCCGTTCCGGCTGATGGGCTTCGGCCATCGCGTATACAAGAATTTCGATCCCCGGGCGAAGGTCATGAAGCAGACCGCCGACGACGTGCTCAAGGAACTCGGCAAGACCGACCCGGTGCTCGACGTCGCCAAGGAGCTCGAGCGCATCGCCTTGAGCGACCCCTATTTCATCGAGAAGAAACTCTACCCCAACGTCGATTTCTATTCGGGCGTGATCCTCAACGCGATTGGTTTCCCGACCGAGATGTTCACGGTGCTATTCGCGCTGGCGAGGACGGTCGGCTGGGTGGCCCAGTGGAACGAGATGATTTCCGACCCGGAGCAGAAGATCGGCCGCCCACGCCAACTGTACGTCGGGGCCACGGCGCGCGACTATGTGCCGGTCGGTGAGCGCTAGCCGGCCGGCAAGACCAAAGTGAAGCGGGCGCCCTCGCCCCGGGCGCTTTCGAGGGCAATGTCGCCGCCCATCGACCGCGCCAGGCGGCGCGAGATGGCAAGGCCGAGGCCGGCGCCGTCGGGATCGCTGCCAACCCGTTCATAGCGTTCGAAAATCCGCTGCTGGTCGGTGCGGTCGATGCCCGGTCCCTGATCGGCAATGGTCACCGAGATAGTCGGACCTGTGAGTTCGAACACGATCGCCACCGTACCGCCGTTCGGTGAGTGGCGGATGGCGTTGCCGAGGATGTTGACGAGGATCTGGACAATGCCGCGCGCCTCGCCGCGAGCGAGGACTCGCAATTCGGGCCGCTCCACCTCGATCTCGACCTTGCCGGCCTCGGCCGCCGGTTCGACCAGGCCGACGGCTTCGTGGACGACGGCAACCATGTCGACCGCCGACGCGCTGATCGACGCTTCCTCGGTCATCGAGCGGATCACCGACAGCAAATGGCGGCCGGCGGCGGCAATGTCGCCGGCATAACTGGCATAGTCGCTGCGCAACGGGCCGTCGGTGCGCTCGACGATGCGGTCGGCGGCGGAAATGATTCGGTCGAGCGGCGAACGCAGCGCCTCGTCGAGGGCATGGTCGAGCAGCAGCGACTCCTCGGCCACCGGCGGCGACGCGGCGGTGTCGGCCGGGTCATGGTCGCGCACCGCGCGGCCGGTAAAGCCGGTGAAGCGCCCGTCGGGATCGAGCATCGGCTGGGCCGACAGGCGCAACTCCTCCGACGGGTTGGATCGCGGCTGGGCGCGCTGCCCAAGCATTTCCTCGCGCGCGGCAAGCGCGGAGAGCAGAGGCATGCGCCCGTCGTCATCCTCCATCAGGCGGAACAGGCGGGTGAGCGGCTGGCCCGCGGCACCCTCTTCGGTCGTCCCCAGTAGCGCGGCGAGGGCGGGCGACAGGCGGGTGAAATGAAGCTCGGCGTCGGTCGCCCAGTGGAGCAGGTCGGCTTCGCGCGGGTCGGCCGCTTCGGGCTCCTCCGGCTCGCCGTTGCTACTGACCAAAGCGAGGCGCGGCGGGGTCGGCGCGCGCTGGCTCCACCGTTCGATGCGGATGGTGACGCCGTCGCCGTCGGGCTCCGCGCGGACCCACAGGTCGAGGTCATGGTCGTCGTCGGCGGCGAGCACGGCGCGCGACAGCGGCACCACCAACGTCAGTGCCGAACGGGCCAGCGCGGCGAGTTGCGGCAAGGCGAGCGGCCGGCAGAGGTCTGAGCCCGCGGCTTGTTGCAGCCGCAGCAACGGCGGATCGGCGGAGACGAGCTTGCCGTCGCGGTCGATGCGGCCGCTGACGGGGTCGCTTTCGCCGGGGACGCTAGCCACGGACCCCGCCCGAGCGGTCGAAGCCGAGCGCATCGACCGAATCGCGATAGGCCTTGGGCAGCCGCAGCCAGCTGCGCTGCTGGTCGAGCTCGGCAGGGGCAATTCGGTCGAACTCGCCGATCGCGTCGGACGGGTCGCGGATGCCGAGGAGGGCGCCGATGGCGACGACGATTCGTGCCGCAGCCTGGCGGTCGAGCCCGGCGAGCTTGGCCAGCAGCATGGTGCAGTAGGAGCCCTGCTCGACCATCATCAGCCAGCCGGTGGCGGGCTCGACGGCGGCGCGGGCGCTGAGCAAAGCGGACAGCAGGGCGACTTCGCCCGCTTCGGCGAGCGCCGCGGCGAGGCGGTCGTCGCCGCGGGCGGCGTCGGTCAGGGCATAAGCCAGCGCGGCGACGCGGGCGTCGAGTCGATTGCCTTCGTCGTGGCGGGCGATGAGCGCGCCGGCGGCGACCGAGATGGCCTGGTCGTGCGCGACCCCGGCCCCGCCCATCCCGCCGCGGATGGCGGCGGCGACAAGGTGGACGAGCGCGACGGCTTCTTCGGCCAGCAAATCGTCGAATTCGATGCCGAGGCGGCCAAACCGGTCGCGGCGGCGGCCGCGGGCGACGGTCAGTGCCATCGCCGCTTCGGCAATCTTCTCGTCCTTGTCGCCGACCAGCGTTTCGACCGGACCGGTCGGATGCGACACCGACAGGCGCTGCTCGTCGGTGCGGCGAAGCAGCAGCCCGACCAGCCCGGGGCGGTCGAGGGCGCCGCTGTCCCACAGCCGGCGCAGCAGCCCGGCGCGCGACAGCTCGACCTGCTCGGCCAGCGCCGGCGGCAAGCCGACCGCAATCTCGTCGACCAATTGATCGAGCAAGGCGGCCAACATGGCGCCCATCAGCGCGCGTTCCTGTTCGGTCAGGCGGCCCTTGTCGTCGAGGAAGAAATCGGCGCGCACGGCTGACAACCGGTCGCGCCCCACGGCGCGCGCGGGGCCGACCGGATGGTCGGCTGACTGAGCAGCGATCGGCCATTCGACGGGCATCATGGCAAAAGCTGTTACCGCAAGGGCGTTAACGCGTCGTCACCCGGGCTGGCCACTGTCCCGATGCCGGACATGCTGGACAAGGAAGAAGCTGACCGCGGCGTAGAGCGCGAGCAAGGCGAGGTAGAGGCTCCACGACCCGGTGAGCGCAAAGGGAATTGCCGCGACCACCGCCGAGCGGCGCGAAAACAGCCACTGGCGGCCGGGCACTTGCGCACTTCCGCGCTCGATCAGCATGGCTTCGGCGAACGCGGCGGCGGTGAGCGCGGCCATGGTCGCCCCCCACCCGCCGCCGTGACGCGCGGTGAACCAGCCGAGCGCGAGCAGGGCGAGGCCGGCGGCGGGCCACAGCGCCCGCAATGCCCACATGGCGGGGCTCAGCGGGCGCAAGCGGAGCAACCCGAGGCGGCGGGCGACAAGATCGAGCGGCAAGGCGACGATCAGCATCGCCAGCGCCGGGCCGTGCCAGCCGCGGGTGAAGGCGAAAGCGGCAGCAATGGTCAGCGCCAGCGCGCCATGGATCAGCCAGGCCGGCGCCACCCGGCTGTCCATCAGGCGCTCGGTCGCGACTTCCTCGATGATCGGCAACAAATAGCGCGCGACCCAGTCGTCGCGGGCGCCGCGCGAGGCGAGCAGCATCCGCCGTTCGAACCCTGCCAGCGCCTGTTCGTCCTCGGCCAGCAGCGGCCCCGCGCCCTCCCCGGCCGCCGCCGGGCGAAGCGCGATGCCCGACTGGATGGCGCGGCGCAGCAGGGTCGATTGCAGGTCCCAGTCGCCGAGCATGGCGGCGGTGGCGCCGAGCTGGCTTGCCTCGATCCGCGCGACTCCGGCCCAGCGGTGGGTCGAATCAATCCGCTCGAAGCCGGCGTGAGCCTCGTCGTCGGGGACGGTGAGAATGGTCGCGGCCTCGTCCTCGGCCAAGGCGGCGACGTCGGTCATGTCTGCGGCGACGCCGTCGGCGAGGAGCAAGACGTCGCTGCCCGCCTCGAACCGGCTGGCGGCCTCAACCCCGTCGCTGACCGCGACGACCGCGATGCCCTCAGCGCGCAGCCGCTCGAACACCACATTAAGCGCTGGCGGCACGCGCTCGACCAGCACCACGATCGGCACCGCGCCGACCGCGGCGAGGCAGCGCGCCTGATAATCGAGCAAGGTACGCCCGGCGAGCGGCAGCAAGGCGCGAAGCCCGCCCGCATCGTCCTCCTGATAAGCGCCGATCAGCGCTCCAAGCGCCATGCCGTTCCCGTCCCCTCCGCCCGCAAACCGTGGCGAGCCTACCGCCATAGGGCAGCGGCGGCGGGTTATTCCACCCCTCGTCCGCCCATTTCGCTTTGATCGCCGGGTAAAGTTGGTAAACTCCCCGGTCATGACCGCCACCCCCTATCGCGCCGGGGCCGACCCCGCATCGCCGGTCCACGAGGACCCGACCCCGTACGTCGAGGGCGAGGCGTCGATCCACGACCCCGGTTTCGATCCCGGCCAGTGGCACGAAGCGCAGGACGAACGGGCGCGCAGCGGCGCGCGGATCGTGCTGGGCAGCGCGCTCACCCTGCTGGCGGCGTTGTGGCTTGGCTATGCGGCGTGGTCAGCCGGGCGCGTCCTCGCCGGGCAGCCCCTGTCTAGTCCGGCGGTGGCGCAGTGGCTGGCGGTGGCGACCGGGCCGCTCGCTTTGATGGGACTGGTATGGCTGATGTTCGGCCGCACCCGGCGCAAGGAAGCCGAGCGCTTCACGCGATCGGTCATTGCGATGCGGACCGAGGCGCGCGCGCTGCAGGACGTGCTCGACGCGCTGTCGGGGCATATCGAACGCAATCACGATGCGCTGGGGCGCATGGCGGGCGAACTGATGGGGCTTGGCGACCAGGCCGCGACCCGGCTTGGCGCGGTAACCTCCGAACTCGGCGCCGGGGCCGCGGCGCTGCAGCATCATGGCGCCGCGCTCGACCGCGCTGCCGAGGCCGCGCGGATCGATATCGGCGTGCTCCTGGCCGACCTGCCGCTGGCCGAGCAATCGGCGCAGCGCATGGCCCAATCGCTCCAGGGCGCGGGCCGCAGCGCGACCGAACAGGCGCGGGCCTTCGAAACCCAGGTGCGATCGCTGACCGAGCGCACGACCGAGGCCGACGCCACCGTCCACGATGCGGCGCAGCGGCTGGTCGCCCATCTGACCCATATCGAAAGCGCCGGCGCGGCGGCGACCGCGCGGCTCGGCGAGACCGGCGAGACGACCAGCGCGATGGTTGATGCCTTGCTCATCCGTGCGTCCGAAGCGCTCGAACAGATCCGCGGCGGGATCGACGCCCAGGCGTCGGCGGTGGCGGCCCTCCTCGACCAGTCGAGCGCCGGCATCGACCGCGCCGGGATCGAGGCAAGCGAAGCGCTGGCGGTACGGCTCGACGGCGCTGGCCAATCGCTCGATTCGTTCAGCGTCCGCGTGGCCGAACAGGATGCCGCCTCGCAGCGGTTGGTGGCAGAGCTTGGCGTCGGCCTCGCCGCGCTCGACCAGCGCTTCGGCGAACTCGCCCAAAGCGGCGAGCAGCGCGCGGGCCGGGTCACCGAATTGCTGTCGCGGGTTCGCGGCGAAATGGAGTCGTTGGGCAGCGACACCGGGGCGCACGATCAGGCGATCCTCGCGCTGGCCGACCGCACCCAGGCGCTGCGCGAGGGCATGACCATGCTCAGCGAGGCGATCCAGAGCGAATTGTCGGGCGCGTTGGGCGAGGCCGAGGCCGGCGCCACGCGATTGCTGGCGACGAGCAGCGAGGCGCATCCGCTGATCCTCGGGGCGCGCGACGCGGCGGTCGAGGCGAGCGAGCGCCTGGCGACTGGCAACAGCGGGGTCGAGACGCTGCACCAGCGGGTCAGCGCGGTGCTGACCGAGATCGATGCCGGGGTTGGCGGCGCCGAACAGCGTCTGGCCGAACTGGGCGGCGCGATCGGCCGCGCCAGCGACGACGCCGCGCGACTGTCGAACGAGACCGGCCCGGCGCTGGTCGCGTCCCTGGTCCAGGTGCGCGAGGCGGCGCAGCATGCGGCGGCGCGGGCCCGCGAAGCGATTGCCGAAGCTATCCCGGCGAGCGCGGGCGCGCTTGGCGAAGCGGCCCGGGCGGCGCTCGAGAAAGCGGTGCGCGAGGCAGTCGAGGAACGGCTCGCCGAGGTCGACCGGCTGGCCGGCGTGGCGGTGACCAGCGCGCGCGCTGCGTCCGAGCAACTGACCGCGCAGATGCTGTCGATCGGCCAGAGCGCTGCGGCGCTCGACGCGCATATCGCCAAGAGCCGGGAAGCCGCGCGCGGCGACGATGGAGAAGTGTTCGCGCGGCGCGTCTCGCTGCTGATGGACTCGATGCACTCGGCCTCGATCGACGTGCAGAAGATCCTCAGCGACGAAGTCGACGAGAAAGCCTGGCACAGCTATCTGAAGGGCAACCGTGGGGTGTTTACCCGCCGCGCCGTGCGCCTGATCGGCGGCAGCGAGAATCGCGCGCTGCAGGCGCATTACGACAGCGATCCAGAGTTCGGCGAATCGGTCAACCGCTACATCGCCGACTTCGAGGCGATGCTCCGCCGCGTGCTCAGCGAGCGCGAGGGCGGGATGATCGCGGTGACCCTGATGTCGAGCGACATGGGCAAGCTCTACGCCGCGCTGGCGCAGGCGATCGAGCGGCGCCGCTAGAGGGCGTTGCCGGGCGGATTGTAGAAGTCGAGCGCGTTGACGCTGATCCAGCCATAGGTCCAGTTGGCGTAATAGAGCCCGAACAGGATCAGCCCGACCCACGCCGACTTGATGAGGTGGCGCTTCAGGTCGAAGCGGTGGGGCGCGCTGTCGGCCTGCCCCGGCACGTTAGGCTCGCCCAACTCCTCGCTGGTGCGGACGCCGAACGGCAGCAGCGCGAAGGCCGTGAAGCTGTAGAACAGGAAATAGATGGCGACGATCGAGCCGATGTTCACGGTGTCCGCGCCTCGACCATCATGACTTCGACGATCGGCTTCTTGCCGGTCCACAATGTGGCGCAGCGGCGGACCGCGAGGCGGACCGCTTCGCGCACCTTGTCGGGGTCGTTGCCCGGCGCATAGGCCTTGGCGGCGGCATCGGCGGCGTCGGCGATGAAGTCGTCGCGGTCGGCCTCGACCGGGACGCCGAGCGGGGTGACCATCGGCTTGCCCAGCAGCCGGCCGTCGGCGGCGATCGGCAGCGCCACCGCGATCAGCCCGTTGACCGCCATCTTGCGCCGCTGGACGATGGTCGACCCGTCGGCGGGGAGGATGACGTCGCCGTCGAGGACGAGCCGCCCGACCCGTTCCTCGCCGATCTTGACCGGCCCTTTGGGCGCGAGGCGGATGACGTCGCCATTCTTCTGGTAGATCGCCCGGGGAACGCCTTGCGACAGAGCGAACCGCGCCTGTTCGGCCATGTGCCGCGCTTCGCCGTGAACCGGCACCAGGATCTGCGGGCGGATCCACTTGTACATCTGCGCCAGTTCGGGCCGCCCGGGGTGGCCCGAGACATGGACGTGGGCCTGACGGTCGGTGACGATCTTGACGCCCATGTCGCCGAGCCCGTTCATGATGCGACCGATCGCCATTTCATTGCCGGGGATGATCTTCGACGAGAAGATGACCGTGTCGCCGTCGCCGATCTTGAGCTCGTGCTGCCCCGAGGCGATGCGGCCGAGCGCGGCGCGCGGCTCGCCCTGGCCACCGGTGGCGATGATCAGCAATTCGGACTTGGGCAGGCGCATGGCGTCGTCGAAGCGGACCGGCTCGGGGAAATCCTTGAGATAGCCGGTGGCCTTGGCGACGCGCAGGATGCGGTCGAGGCTGCGGCCGGCGACGCACACCCGGCGGCCGGTTTCGCCGGCGACGCGGCCGATCGTCTCGAGCCGCGCGGCGTTCGACGCAAACGTCGTGACGACGACCCGGCCCTTGGCCGCGGCGACGGTGTCGTGGAGGCCCTGGTGGACGCCGGCCTCGCTGCCCGACGCCTCGGCCTGGAAGACGTTGGTCGAATCGCACACCATCGCGAGGACGCCTTCGTCGCCGATGCGCTTCAACGTCTCGATGCTCGACGGCAGGCCGAGCACCGGGGTTTCGTCGAGCTTCCAGTCTCCGGTGTGGAAGACGTTGCCGTGCGGCGTTTCGATCAGCAGTCCATTGCCCTCGGGGATCGAGTGGGCGAGCGCCACGTACGTGACGCGGAACGGCGCGAGGTCGATCGATCCGCCGCGCTCGATGACGTGCAACTTGACCTGCCGGATCAGCCCTTCTTCTTCGAGCTTGCCGGCGATCAGTCCGGCGGTGAACGGGGTGGCGTAGAGCGGCACCTTCAAGTCGGCGGCAAGATAAGGCAGCGCGCCGATATGGTCTTCATGGCCATGCGTGAGGACGATGCCGACCAGATCGTCGCGGTGCTTCTCGATGAATTCGAGGTCGGGCAGGATGAGGTCGATTCCCGGATAATCGGGATCGGCGAAGGTTAGCCCCAAATCGGCCATCAGCCACTTGCCGCGACAGCCGTAGAGGTTGACGTTCATCCCGATCTCGCCCGACCCGCCGAGCGCGAGGAACAGCAGTTCGTCGCCGGGCGTCATGCGGCGGCCCTGGCGGCGAGCAAGGCGAGGCCGTGGATGGTGAGGTCGGGTTCGATCGCGTCGAACGCAGCGGTCTGCTTGCCGAACAGCAGAGCGAGGCCGCCGGTGGCAAGGACCGTGACCGGACGACCGATTTCGGCCTTGAGCCGCGCCACCAGCCCCTCGATCAGCGCGACATAGCCCCAGTAGACGCCGATCTGCATCTGGCTTTCGGTGGTGCGGCCGATGACGCTGGTCTCCTCCGGCGCCTCGATCGCGATGCGCGGCAATTTGGCGGCGGCGGCGACCAGGGCGTCGAGGCTCAAATTGATGCCCGGCGCGATGATCCCGCCTTTGTAGGCGCCGTCATAGTCGACCACGTCGAAAGTCGTCGCGGTGCCGAAATCGATGATGATGAGGTCCCCCTTGTGCGCGGCGTGGCCGGCCATGGCGTTGAGCACGCGGTCGGCGCCGACGCTGCCGGGATCGGGGACGTCGAGCGCGATCGGCCAGGCCGCCTCGCCCTGCCCCGCGACCAACGGCTCGATATGGAAATATTTCTGCGCCAGCACGGTCAGATTGTGCAGCGCGCGCGGCACGACAGTGGCGATGGCGACCGCGCCGATATCGCTCTTGGCGAGGCCTTCGAGCGTGAGCAACTGGTGGAGCCAGACGGCATATTCGTCGGCGGTGCGACGCGGGTCTGTGGCGATGCGCCAGCGGGCGCGGATGTCCCCGCCTTCGACGAGCGCGAAGACGACATTGGTGTTCCCGGCATCGATGGCGAGCAGCATGGGCGGCTGCCTAGCGGGAAGCGGGGCGGATTGCGAGCGTCACGCGAGGCTGACGTCGCCGGCGCGGATCGTCTCGACCTGCCCGCCATCGAGGCGCAGGCGCAGCGCCCCGTCGGGGTCGATGCCGTCGAACCGCCCGGCAATGCGCTCCTCGTGGTTCAGATGGACGCTGAGCCGGGTGCCGACGGGGTGGGCGCGGGACTGCCAAGCTTGCGCGAAGGCGGCGGGATCGACCGAGCGCCACAGAGCCAGGAGGTGCGCGAACCGCTCGCCGAGGATCGGCGCGAAGGCTTGCGCGGTCACGGCGCCCTCGAGCGAGGCGGTGTCGCGGCCGGCGATGACGGGCGCGGCGGCGAGGTTGACGCCGAACCCGGCGACGACCCGGTCGCCCGACCGTTCGAGCAATATGCCGGCGAGCTTGGCGCTACCGAACATCAGGTCATTGGGCCATTTGAGCGATAGCGCGGCTTGGGGAGCAACCTGCTGGACCGCTTCGATCAGCGCCAGCCCGGCGGCCAAGGCGAGCGCTGGAGCCGAAGGATCGTTCGGCGACAGGACGACCAACGTCGAGCCGGTGAAATTGCCCTCGAGCGACTGCCATTCGCGGCCGTGGCGCCCACGGCCACTGTCCTGCTTCAGCGCGACCAGCCAGTCGCCTTCGGCGGCGGTCGGGTCGGCGAGCAACGCGCTATTGGTCGAGCCCGATCGCTCGACAATGCGGATCGGGCTCAGAAGAGCGATTCCGCGGCGTTCCGGCTGAGCGTGCCCAACGGGCCGATGAGGAGGTAGCCGAGCGGCGAGACGATTAGCGCGGCGATCAGGATGAGCAGCCCTTCGAGCCGCCCCTGCCCCTTGCCGAACGCGCGGCCGGGGGCATCGAAATACATCAGCTTGACGACCTTCAGATAGTAAAAGGCGCCGACCACCGTGCCGAGAATGCCGACGATCGCCAGCAGCCATTGCCCCTGACCGACCGCGGCGGTGAACACCATCACCTTCGGCCAGAACCCGAACAAGGGTGGGATCCCGGCCAGGCTGAACATGAAGATGGCGAGCGCGGCGGCGAAGGCCGGGCGCGACTGCGACAGGCCCGACAGGCTGTCGAGACTCTCGACCGGATTGCCCTCGGCGTCGCGCATCCTCAGCACGCAGAGGAACGCGCCCAGCGTCATCACGACATAAACCGCCATGTAGAACAACACCGAGGCCGCGCCCGCGACCCCGCCGGCGACCAGCCCGATCAGCGCGAAGCCGACGTTATTGATCGACGAATAAGCCAGCAGCCGCTTTATATTGGTCTGGCCATAAGCGGCGACCGCGCCGAGGATGATCGAGGCCAAAGCGGCGAAGGTCATGATCTGCCGCCACGCATCGATCGCCGGGCCAAGCGCATCGAGGCACACGCGGACGCTGAGCAGGACGGCGGCGACCTTGGGCGCCGAGGCGAAGAAAGCGGTGACCGGCGTCGGCGCGCCTTCGTAGACGTCGGGCGTCCACATGTGGAACGGCACCGCGCTGATCTTGAACGCCAGCCCCGACAGCAGGAACACCAGCCCGAACAGCAGGCCGAGCGAGCTCGTCCCGTCGCGCGCAAAGGCAGCGGCGATACCTGAAAATTGCGCCGTTCCGGTAAAACCGTAGAGCAAGGATATGCCGTACAGCAGGATGCCGCTGGCGAGCGCCCCTAGGACGAAATATTTGAGGCCCGCCTCGGCCGAGCGGTCGTCGGTGCGGCGATACGACGCCAGCACATAGGCCGACAGGCTCTGCAGCTCTAGTCCGACATAGAGCGTGACGAGACTGGTGGCGGAGACCATCACCGCCATGCCGACACACGAGAACAGGATCAGCACCGGATATTCGGCGCCATGCTCGAATTCGCGCTCGAACCAGCCATGGGCGGCGATGATCGACACCGCTGCGGCCAAAAAGATGATTAGCTTGCCGAACGCGCCAAAGCCGTCGGCGGCGATGAGGCCGCCGAACAACGGCCCGGCCGATTGCGGCGCGCCGAGCAGGCTGAAAGTCGCAATCAGCAGCAATGCAACCGCCGCCCAGCTGGTCAGCGCTGCGGAACGGCGGCCCATGAAGGCGGCGACCATCATAAGCGCGATCGCGCCGAGGCTGAGCAAGGTTTCAGGCAGGAGGGCGGCGAAATTCATCGATGGGCTTCCGTTGTCGCCGGCTTGGCCGGGGTCAAATGCGAATCCCCGGCCGGCGCGGCGCGCTCGATGCGGGTCAGCAGGCGCCCGACGTCGGCCCGCATCGGCGCCATGAAGCTTTCCGGATAGACCCCCATCCACAGCACCGCGGCGGCGATCGGGGCGAGCAGCCACAGTTCGCGCGCGTCGAGGTCGGGCATCGCCGCCGAATCGGCATTGCGCTGCGTACCGAAGGCGACCCGCCAATAGAGGTAGAGCATGTAGGCCGCGCCCAGGATAATGCCGGTCGTCGCCGCCACCGCTGCCCACGACGAGGCGCGGTAGGTGCCGACCAGGCTCAGGAATTCGCCGACGAAGCCGCTGGTGCCGGGAAGGCCGACGCTGGCCATGGTGAACAGCATGAACAGCAAGGCGTACATCGGCATGTTGTCGGCAAGGCCGCCATAGCGAACGATCTCGCGGGTATGGAGCCGGTCGTAAATCACCCCGACGCACAGGAACAAGGCGCCCGAGACGAGGCCGTGGCTGAGCATGACGATCAGCGCGCCCTCGATCCCCTGGCGGTTGAAGGCGAACAGGCCGAAGGTCACGAAGGCCATGTGGGCGACCGACGAATAAGCGATCAGCTTCTTCATGTCGTGCTGGACCAAAGCGATCAGCGAGGTGACGACCACCGCGATGCCGCTCAACACGAACACGAACGGCACGAACTGGGCCGAGGCTTCGGGGAACATCGGCAGCGAGAAGCGGATGAAGCCGTAACCGCCCATCTTCAAGAGCACGCCGGCGAGGATGACCGAGCCGGCGGTCGGCGCCTGAACGTGCGCGTCGGGCAGCCAGGTATGAACCGGCCACATCGGCATCTTGACCGCGAAGCTGGCAAAGAAGGCCAGCCACAGCCACCATTGCAGGCCGGGCGCGAAATCATATTGCATCAGCAGCGGGATCGAACTGGTGCCGGCCTTGCCGATCATCACCAGCATGGCGATCAGCATCAGCACCGACCCGGCCAGCGTGTAGAGGAAGAATTTGTAGCTCGCCTTAATCCGCTCGGCGCCGCCCCAGATGCCGATGATGAGGTACATCGGAATGAGGCCGCCTTCGAAGAAGATGTAGAACAGCAGCAAGTCCTGCGCGGTGAAGACGCCGAGCATCAGCGCCTCCATGAGCAGGAAGGCGCTCATATATTCGGGCACGCGCCTGTCGATCGCGCGCCATGACGCGCCGATGCAGATCGGCATTAGGAACACGCTGAGCATGATCAGCATGAGCGCGATGCCGTCGATGCCGAGCGCCCAGCTGATGCCAGCGCCGATCCCGGCATGCTCGACGAACTGCCACTGAGCCCCGGCGGGGTCGTAGGCGCCCCACAGAGCGATGCCGAGGGCGAGATCGACCAGGGTCGCGGCCAGCGCCAGCCAGCGCGCGCCATTGGCGCTGAGGAACAGTGAGACGATCCCGGCAATCAGCGGGACGGCGAAAAGGATCGAGAGCATCGGCACGCCGGTCATCGCGCCCACCACAGCACCCAGGTGGCGGCGGCGATCAGGCCGAGCATCATGACCAGCGCATAGCTGGTGACGAAGCCCGACTGGAAGCGGGTGGTGACCCGGTTGCCCATGCCGACCACCGCCGCGGCGCCATGCGGGCCGAAGCGGTCGATCGTCTGCTCGTCGCCGCGCTTCCAGAAGAAGCGGCCGAGGGCGAAGCCCGGGCGGACGAGCAGCCAATCGTAGAATTCGTCGAAATACCATTTGTGCATGAGGAAGCGGTGCAGCCCCGGGAATTGCGCGACGAACGCCGCCGGGGCGCCAGGGACGCGCATGTAATTGCGGTACGCGATGGCGAGGCCGACCAGCATCACCACCAGCGGAGTCAGCTTGACCCACATGGGCACCTCATGGCTGGCGTGGGCGAGGCGCTCGCTGAATGCGACGCTGCCCTTCCAGAACGCGGCCCCGGCTTCGGGCGAGACGAAGTGGTGATCGAACCCGAACCCGGCGAACACCGCGCCGAAGGCCAGCAGGCCGAGCGGCACCAGCATCGACAGCGGGCTTTCGTGCGGGTGATAGCCGGCGGTGCCGGAATGCGTCGCGTGGCCGTGATCGTGGGCGCTGTCGTGGTCGGACGCGACCTCGCCGGCATCTTCATGGACATGGTGGACGGCGTGCTGGATATGCTCGCTCCCCGCCCAGCGCGCGGTGCCGAAGAAGGTCAGGAAGATCAGCCGCCACGAATAGAAACTGGTGAGCAAGGCGGCGAGGCTGCCGAGGAAGAAGGCGACATTGCCGTGGACGGTACCGCTGGCGAACGCATTCTCGAGGATCGCGTCCTTCGAATAGAATCCGGCGAACCCGAACACCCCCATGATGCCGACGCCGGTGATCGCCAGCGTCCCCGCGACCATCGCCCAGAAGGTGAACGGAATCTCTTTCCGCAAGGCTCCGTAATACCGCATATCCTGCTCGTGGTGCATGGCGTGGATGACCGAGCCCGCGCCGAGGAACAGCAACGCCTTGAAAAAAGCGTGGGTAAACAGATGGAACATCGACGCGCCGTACGCACCGGTGCCGGCGGCGAAGAACATGTAGCCCAACTGGCTGCACGTCGAATAAGCGATCACCCGCTTGATGTCGTTCTGCACCGTCGCCACAGTCGCGGCGAAGATCGCGGTCGCCGCGCCGACATAAGTGACGGTGGCCATCGCGGTCGGCGACACTTCGAACATTGGCGACAGGCGGCACACCATGAACACGCCGGCGGTGACCATCGTCGCGGCGTGGATCAAGGCGCTGACCGGGGTCGGGCCTTCCATCGCGTCGGGCAGCCAGGTGTGGAGCCCGAGTTGCGCCGATTTGCCCATCGCGCCGACGAACAGCAGCAGGCACAGCAAGGTCATAGTGCCGACCGTCATGCCGGCGAAATGGATGGTCGATCCCGCCATCGACGGCGCGGCGGCGAGGATGGCGGGGATCGAGACGGTGCCGAATACGAGGAAGGTGGCGAATATGCCAAGACTGAACCCGAAGTCGCCTACCCGATTGACCACAAAGGCTTTTAGCGCGGCGGCATTGGCGCTTGGCTTGTGATACCAAAAGCCGATGAGGAGGTAGGAGGCAAGCCCGACTCCCTCCCAGCCAAAGAACATCTGCACCAGGCTGTCGGCGGTCACCAGCATCAGCATGGCGAAGGTGAACAGCGACAAATAAGCGAAGAACCGCGGCTGCGACGGATCCTCCTCCATATAGCCCCAGCTGTAGAGGTGGACGAGGCTCGACACGCTGGTGACGACGACCAGCATGACCGCCGTCAGCGCATCGACGCGCAGCGCCCAGTCGACCTTCAGCGCGCCCGAATTGATGAAGTTGAGCACCGGCACGACGGTCGGTTCGGCATGACCGGCGATGAAGGAGAGGAAGATCGGCCAGCTCAGCAGGCAGCTTGCGAACAACGCACCCGTTGTGATGATTTTCGCGGGCAGCTTGCCGATGACGCGGCCGCCCAGCCCGGCGACGATGGCGGCGAGCAAGGGCAGGAACACGATGAAGGTGATGGATTGCATCTAGCCGCGCATCCGGTTGACATCGTCGACCGCGATGGTGCCGCGGCGGCGGAAGAAGATGACGAGGATGGCGAGCCCGATGGCGGCCTCGGCGGCGGCGACGGTCAGCACGAACATGGCGAACACCTGCCCCGTCAGATCGCCGAGATAGGCGCTGAACGCGACCAGGTTGATGTTGACCGCGAGAAGGATCAGCTCGATCGCCATCAGCATCAGGATGATGTTGCGGCGGTTGAGGAAGATGCCGAGCACGCCGATCGTGAACAGGATCGCCGCGACCGCGAGGTAGTGGGTGAGGCCGATCACAGCGTCATCCCCTCGCCGACGCCAGGGTTGAGGTTCTTGACCGCCTCGCCCGGCACGCGGTCGACCTGGCGGCTGACCTTCTGCCCGCGCGCGTCGCCGCGGCTGCGGTGAGTGAGGACGATCGCGCCGATCATCGCCACCAGGAGGATCAGCCCGGCAATTTCGAACGGGAACAGATATCGCCCATAAAGCAGGGCGCCAATGCCTTCGATGTTCGGCTGCGTCGCCACGGCCGGTACGCCGGTCACCGGGCCGGCGTTGTGCGCGGACACGGCGATGATCATTTCCGCCAGCAACAGCAATGCCAGCAGCAGCCCGAACGGGAGGTTGCGGGTGAAGCCCGAGCGCAAGGCGGCGAAATCGACGTCGAGCATCATGACGATGAACAGGAACAGCACCGCCACCGCGCCGACGTAGACGATGACCAGCAGCATGGCGATGAACTCGGCCCCCAGGAGCAGCATCAGTCCCGCCGCGTTGAAGAAGGCGACGATCAGCCACAGCACGCTGTGCACCGGGTTGCGCGCGAAGATCACCAGCACCGCCGAGGCGATGGTCAGCGTCGCGAAGAGGTAAAAGGCGAGGAGGGTGATCATGAGATGGCGGGCGCCCTACCGATACGCCGCATCGGCGGCAAGGTTGGCGGCGATGGCGCCTTCCCAGATGTCGCCGTTGGCGAGCAGTTTGGCCTTGTCGTAGAGCAGTTCTTCGCGGGTTTCGGTGGCAAATTCGAGGTTCGGGCCTTCGACGATGGCGTCGACCGGGCAGGCTTCCGCGCACAGTCCGCAATAGATGCACTTGACCATGTCGATGTCGTAGCGGGTGGTGCGGCGGCTGCCGTCCTCACGCGGCTCGGCCTCGATCGTGATCGCCTGCGCCGGGCAGATCGCCTCGCACAATTTGCACGCGATGCAGCGTTCCTCGCCATTGGGATAGCGGCGCAGCGCATGCTCGCCGCGGAAGCGCGGGCTCTGCGGCACTTTTTCGTAGGGGTAGTTGATGGTCGCCTTGGGCTTGAAGAAATACTTCAAGGTCAGGGCGTGGGCCTTCAGAAATTCCCACAACGTGAAGGCCTTGATGGTCCGCGCGATCATGCCGGCACTCCAAAGGTGGTCCACATCCGCCAGCCCGAGATGAGCACGACGAAGACGAGGCTGAGCGGCAGGAAAATCTTCCAGCCGAGCCGCATCAGCTGGTCGTAGCGGTAGCGCGGCACCGTCGCCTTGACCCAGGCGACGATGAAGAAAAAGACGAGCATCTTGAGCAAGAGCCACAGGATGCCGGGGATCCAGTAGAGCGGCGCCCAGTCGACCGGGGGCAGATAGCCGCCCCAGAACAACGTGGCGTTGAGCACGCACATCAGGATGACGTTGCCATATTCGCCGAGCCAGAAGAGCGCGAAACTCATCGACGAATATTCGGTCTGATGCCCGGCGACGAGCTCGCTCTCCGCCTCGACCAGGTCAAACGGGGTGCGGAACGTCTCGGCCATCGAGCTGATCAGGAACACCACCGCCATCGGGAACAGCAAGGGGTTGAATCCGTAGCCGTTGAAGATGCCGAGCACGTTGCCGCGCTGCGCCTCGACGATGCCGGTCATGTTGAAGGTGCCCGAGTAGAGCACCACGCAGATCAGGACGAAGCCGATCGACACTTCATAGCTGACCATCTGCGCCGCCGCGCGCAGGGCCGCGAAGAACGGATATTTGGAGTTGGACGCCCAGCCTGCGATGATCACCCCGTAAACACCCAGTGACGAAGCGGCGAGGATGTAGAGCAGCCCGACGTTGATGTTGGCGAGCACGACCTCGGGCTGGAACGGCACGACGGCCCACACGATCAGCGCGACCGTGAAGGTGATGATCGGCGCGATCAGGAACAGGCCCTTGTTCGAGCTGGACGGAATGATGGTTTCCTTGAGGAACACCTTCAGCCCGTCGGCAAAGCTTTGCAGAATGCCCCACGGCCCGACCACGTTCGGCCCGCGGCGAAGCGCGAAGGCGGCCCATAATTTGCGCTCGGCATAGATGATCATCGCCACCATGAGCATCAGCGGGAGCGCGATCAGGAGGATGCCGATGATCGTGGCAAGGAACCACGCCCAGCCGTAGACCATGCCGTGCGACGTGAAGAAAGCGGTCATTCCGCCGCCTCGGCGTAGCTGGCGCCGTGGAGGATTTCCTCGGAGCAGCGGCGCATCGTCGGGCTGGCTCGGCAGATGGCGTTGGTCAAATAGAAGTCGCGCACCGGATAGGTCACCGGCCCTTCCGCCTTGGCGTCGAGCGCAGGCGGCGACCAGGGGAAGTCAATGATGCCGTCCTGGCCAAGCGCCGGGACGGCTGCGACCATCGCCGCGCGAAGCTGGTCGAAGCGGTCGAACTTCAACGGCTTGCCGAGCAAATCGGAGACGGCGCGGAAGATCGTCCAGTCCTCGCGGGCCTCGCCCGGCGGGAAGGTCGCTCGCTCGCCGCGCTGCACCCGGCCTTCGAGATTGACGAAGGTGCCATGTTTTTCGGCATAAGCCGCGCCGGGCAGGACGAGGTCGGCCATGGCGGCACCGGCGTCGCCGTGGTGGCCGACGTAAACCTTGTAAGCCTTGGCGAAGCGCGTCGGCGCGACCTCGTCGGCGCCGAGCAGCAGCACCAGCTTGGGGTTGGCTTTCTCGATGTCGGCGATGCCACCCGGCTGGGCAAAGCCGAGCATCAGCCCGGCCATGCGCGACGCTGCGGTGTGGAGCACGTTGAAGCCGTTCCAGCTGGCCTTGACGAACGGCCCGGCGGCCTTGAGCGCGGCGCCGAGCGCACCGGCGCCAAGCGCGCCGGGGCCGACGATCATCACCGGCCGCGCCGCGCCGGCAATCGCGTCCGCCGCTGCCTTGGGCAATTTGCCGAGCAATTTGAGGTCGTCGCCAAGCCATTCGACCTTGTAGGTCAGGTCCGCCTCTGGCCCGATCGCGAACACCTTCGCGCCACGGCGAACCGCCTTGCGAAGGCGCGTATTGACGAGCGACGCCTCCCACCGCGGGTTGGCCCCGACCAGCAGCACCACGTCGGCGGTCTCGAGATCGGCCAGCGGCGTATTGAAGCGCACCGCGCCAAGCGAGGTGACATCATAGTCTAGTCCGGTCTGTCGCCCTTCGAGCAGGGTCGACCCCTGCCCTTCGAGCAGCGCTTTTGCGGCATACATCGTCTCGGCATCGAGCAAGTCGCCGGCGATCGCCGCGACGGACTTGCCCGCCTTGCGCAATTCCGCCGCGAACAGGTCGAGCGCCTCGGCCCAGGTCACTTCGACGAGTTTGCCGGCCTTGCGCGCCCACGGCCGGTCGAGCCGCCCGCGGACCAATGCATCGACGTGGTGGCGGGTCTTGTCGTGCGCCCACTCCTCGTTCACCGCGTCGTTGATGCGCGGCAGGATGCGCATCACCTGGCGGCCGCGCACGTCCATGCGGATGTTGGTGCCGACCGCGTCCATGACGTCGATCCCGGGCACCTTCTTCAGCTCCCACGGCCGCGCCTCGAAGCTGTAGGGTCGGCTCAGCAGCGCTCCGACCGGGCACAGATCGACGAGGTTGCCGGACAATTCGCTGACCAAGGCCTTTTCCAGGTAGGACGTCACCTGGGCGTCCTCGCCGCGGAACAGCATGCCCATTTCGGGCGTGCCGGCGACTTCCTCGGCGAAGCGGATGCAACGGGTGCACTGGATGCAGCGGGTCATCGCCGTCTTGACGATCGGCCCCATATATTTGTCTTCGACCGCGCGTTTGAACTCGTCGTAGCGCGAGTGACCGCGGCCATAGGCCATCGCCTGGTCCTGCAGGT
>JBDSRV010000020.1:0-13648 GCA_039929125.1 Sphingomicrobium sp. | reverse complement strand
GTCGGTGACGATCGGGCCCTTGCCGTCGATCGGGTTGCCGAGGGCGTCGACGACGCGGCCGAGCAGGCCCTTGCCGATCGGCACGTCGACGATGGTGCCGGTGCGCTTGGCGGTCGAACCTTCGGTGATGCCAGTGTCCGAACCGAAGATGACGACGCCGACGTTGTCCGCCTCAAGGTTGAGGGCCATGCCCTTCACGCCATTGGCGAATTCGACCATCTCGCCGGCCTGGACGTTGTCGAGGCCATGGATGCGGGCGATGCCGTCACCGACCGACAGCACGCTGCCGACTTCGGAGACCTGCGCATCGGCGTCGAAATTCGCGATCTGGTCGCGGATGACGCGGGAGATTTCAGCGGCGCGGATGTCCATTATTAGCCTTTCATCGCCGTAGCGAGCGTGTTGAGTTTTGTACGGATCGACGCGTCGATCATCTGGCTGCCAAGCCGGACGACGATGCCGCCGAGGAGGGAAGGATCGACCCGGGCGTCGATCGTGACATCGCGGCCGAGCCGGGCTTTGAGGTTGGCCTTGAGCGCGGCGACCTGGCCGTCGTCGAGCGGGTGGGCCGAGGTGACCTCGGCGCTGGTCTCGCCGCGGTGGCCGGCGGCGAGCTGGCGGAAGGCGCGCAGCACCGCCTTCAGTTCGCGCAGGCGGCCGTTCTCGGCGAGGACGCCGAGAAAGTTGGCGGTCACCGGATCGACGCCAAGCGCGGGGGTGAGCGCCTTGATCGCCTTGGCGGCGTCGCCGCGGCCGACCAGCGGGCTCGACACGAGCGCGCGGAAATCAGCCGCTTCGGCCAGCGCGGCCTCAAGCGAATCGAGGCTGCGGCTGACCGCGTCGATCTTCTGCTGGTCGCGGGCGAGGCCGAACAAAGCGGACGCGTAGCGCCCTGCTAAGCTGGCCTGAATGCCGCCGGATGTCTCCACGTGCTCGAAGCTCCAGACAATGAAATTGCCCCATGTCAGGTGGGGCACAGCGGAAAAAACCGCGCGCCCCCATGGGTTGGCGCGCCCCTAGCAAGTGGTGCGCGGCGATGCAAGGCGGGTCGCGCCCGGTTTTGACCGCAAGGCGCGGGACGCGGAACCGTGAGACGGCGATTATGACATCGCCATGACCTATCGCATCAGCGGCCTCGATCCCGCGCCCTTCGCCCCGCTTGCCGCTTTGTCCGACGCCGACCTAGCGGCCCGCGGCGCGGTGCGGATGACGGTCGACCAGCATCCCGGATTTCCGTGCCGCGTGACGCTTGACGACGCCCAGCCCGGGCAGACGATGCTGTTGCTCAATCACTGCTCACACGACGACGCCGGCCCCTATCGAGCGACTCACGCCATTTTCGTCACCGAAGGCGTGACCGAAGCGGCGCACTATCGCGACGCCATCCCGCCCGCGCTCGGGCGAAGAACCCTGTCGCTGCGCGGCTTCGGCCGGGATGGGATGATGGTGGCGGCTGCACTGGCCGAGCCGGGCACGGTCGATGGCGCGGTGCGGGCGATGCTCGCCGACGCGGCGGTCGATCATATCGACGCGCACAACGCCACTCGCGGCTGCTTCGCCGCCCGGATCGAGCGCGCTTAGAGCTCGCGGGTGTAGAACAGGGTGAAGTCGCTTGGGCGATAGCCGCCGAACGGGCCGCAGCGGGTGAAGCCGTCGCGGCGGTAGAGGTGGTTGGCGGCGGCGAAGAGTGGGCTGTTGCCGGTTTCGAGGCTGAGCCGGGTCATGGCGGCCGCCCTTGCGGTCGCGACCAGGTGCGCCAGCATCGTCGAGCCGACGCCGCGGCCGAGCGCGGCGGGCGCGGTGCGCATCGATTTCAACTCGCCGTGGCCGGGGTCGAGCGCCTTGAGCGCGCCGGTGCCGATCAAGGCGCCGCCCTCATCGCGCAAGGTGATGAATCGAATCGCCGGATCGGCCAGCGCGTCGGCGGCCAGCACGTGGCAGACCGACGGCGGCGACCCGGCGTTCATCTCTGCAACATGATGCGCGAGCAGGGCGCGGACGTCGTCGCGGTCGAGTTCGCCTTCACGGAATGCCCACGATGTTTGACCGCAAGGCATGGGATGCGCCTTCATCCGACTTCCCCTAAACCATTCGCATGATCGACACCGACACCGCCTGGGCCGCCTTTGAAGCCCGCGACCGATCCCGCGACGGCGAGTATGTCGGGGCGGTGCGGACGACCGGCATCTATTGCAAGCCCAGCTGCCCCGCGCGCCATCCCAAACGCGAGAATGTCGAATTTTTCACCACGCCGGCCGAGGCGCGGGCGGCCGGCTATCGCGCCTGCCTGCGCTGCCGCCCCGACGAGGTCGGGCGCGACCGGGAAGCGGTGGCCAAAGCGGCGCAGCTGATCGAGGCTGCCGAGGAACCGGTGCGGCTCGACGCGCTGGCGGCGGCGGTCGGCTATGCGCCGCATCATTTCCAGCGCTTGTTCACGCGCGACATCGGCGTCTCGCCGGCCGCTTACGCCCGCGGCTTGCGGGCTCGCCGCGCTGAGGCGCATCTGAAGGAAGCCAAGCCCGTGACACACGCTTTGTACGACGCCGGCTATGCCGCGCCGAGCCGCTTTTACGCCGATGCCAAGGATCGGCTCGGCATGACCCCGTCGGCGTGGCGCGACGGCGGGCGCGGCGAGACCATCCGCTATGTCGTCGCCGACAGTCCATTGGGGCCGTTGCTGATCGCGGCGACCGCGAAGGGCATCTGCCGGCTGACCTTCGACGAGGACGAGGGCGCGCTTCATCGCAAATTCCCCAACGCCGACGTCCGGCCCGACGACGGCACGATTGCGCCATGGGTGGGCGCGGCGCTCGCCCAGATTACGTCGCCGAGCGAGCATCGCTTGCCGCTCGATGTGCGCGGCACCGCCTTCCAGGAGAAAGTGTGGGGCGAGCTGCGCAAGATCCCGCTTGGCGAGACGCGCAGCTATGCCGACATCGCCGCCGCAGTCGGATCGCCCGGCGCGGTGCGCGCGGTCGGCACCGCCAACGGATCGAACCCGGTATCGGTGCTGGTGCCATGCCACCGCGTGATCCGCTCCGACGGCAGCCTTGGCGGCTATGGCGGCGGGCTGCCCAACAAGGTCAGATTGCTCGCCGCCGAGGGGATCGAGGCGGTCGCCCCCGAACTGCCTTTGGTCGAATAGCCCCTTGCCCCCGGCGGCGCGCCCGTCCACCAGCGGTGCCAAGGGTTTGGGGGAGCATTTCATGGATCAAGTCATCGCAGGCGGAGCCGACACGCGGCCGCTGTGGAAGAAGATTGCCGATTTCCCGCTGGTGGCGATGGTCATCGGGGTGGCGCTGTTCATCGCCGCGCTGGCGGTGGCGAGCATCATCAACAAGGCGCTGCCGCCGATGGCGGAGCCGCTCAAGACGGTTGTCCACGGCGCCATCGCGCTGGGGCTGGTGCTGTTCACCTACAAGCTCGCGATCCGCCGGCTGGGCGAAGTACCGCGCGACGATCTGCCGGTGCCCGGCGCGGCCAAGGGACTGGGCGTCGGCCTATTGTTCGGGCTGGTGCTGTTCTCGATCGTGGTCGGGGTCGCAGCGTTGTTCGACGTCTACAACATCGTCGGGCCGGGGGGCACGAGCGAGCTGATCACCGCGACGGTGGTGATGGCGATCATGCCGGGCTTCATGGAGGAATTGCTGTTCCGCGGCATATTGTTCCGCTTCATCGAGGAATTCGGCGGCAGCTGGGCGGCGCTGATCGTGACCTCGGCGTTGTTCGGCGCGGGGCATATCTTCAACCCCGGCGCGACCGCTTTCTCGTCGTTCGCGATCGCGGTCGAGGCCGGGATATTGCTCGGCGGCGCCTATATGCTGACGCGCTCGCTGTGGATGCCGATGGGGCTGCATGCGGCGTGGAACTTCACCCAGGGCGAAATCTTCGACGTGCCGGTGTCGGGGCTCGACCAGCATGGGCTGGTGACCGCCAAGATGTCGGGGCCGGAATTGCTGTCGGGCGGATCGTTCGGGCTGGAAGCGTCGGTGATTGCGCTGGTCATCGCCACCGCCGCCGGCATCTGGCTGGTCGTCCGCGCGGTGCGGCAGGGCCAGCTGATGCAGCCATGGTGGGTCAGGCGGCGGGCTTCGTCACAGGAAGCTGTAGGGGTCGACGTCGACCGCGACGCGGACCTTGGCGCCCCAGTGGAGCCCGCCTAGCCAGTCGCGGATGACGTCCTGCACGTCGAGCTTGCGGGCGGCGTGGACGAGGATGCGCTGGCGGTGGCGGCCGCGCAGCATGGCCAAGGGCGCCGGCGCCGGGCCGAACACCGCCATGTCCTCGACCCTGGGCGCGGCGCGGCCGATTCGGCGGGCGACGGCCTCGGCCTCGTCCTTGTCCTCGCTCGAGACGATGATCGCCGCCAGCCGCCCGAACGGCGGCATCGCCGCCTCGCGCCGGGCGGCGGTTTCGGCGGCGTAGAAGCCGGCGCTGTCGCCGGCGACCAGCGCGGCGATGACCGGCGCTTGCGGGTCGTGGGTCTGGACCAATACGCGGCCGGGCTTGTCGCCGCGCCCGGCGCGGCCAGCGACCTGCTGGATCTGCTGGAAGCTGCGCTCGGCGGCGCGCAGGTCGCCGCCCTGCAGCCCGAGATCGGCATCGACCACCCCGACCAGCGTCAAATTGGGGAAGTGGTAGCCCTTGGTCACCAGCTGCGTGCCGATGACGATGTCGATCTCCTGCGCCTCCATCGCGCGGACGAACTCGGCGGCGCGGGCCGGCGACCAGATGGTGTCGCTGGTGACGATCGCGGTGCGGGCGTCGGGGAACAGCTCGGCGACCTCGTCGGCGATGCGCTCAACGCCCGGCCCGCAGGCGACCAGACTGTCCTCCTCGCCGCATTCGGGGCAGGCGCGCGGCGGCGGCTCGACATGGCCGCAATGGTGGCAGGCCAGGCGGTGCATCAGCCGGTGCTCGACCATCCAGGCGGTGCAATTGGGGCATTGGAAGCGGTGGCCGCAGGTGCGGCACAGGGTCAGCGGGGCAAAACCGCGGCGGTTGAGGAACAGCAGGCTTTGCTCGCCCGCAGCGAGGTTCGCCTCGAGCTCGGCCGCCAACGTCGGCGCCAGCCAGCGGCTGCGCGGCGGCGGGTCGTCGAGCAAGTTCAAGGCGGCGATGGCCGGCATCACCGCGCCGGCGTGGCGGCGGGTCAGCGCGACTTCGCGGTAGCGCCCGATCTCGACCATGTGGCGGGTCTCGATCGCCGGGGTGGCGGAGGCGAGGATGACCGGAATATCCTCGAAATGTCCGCGCATCACGGCGACATCCCGCGCGTGATACTGGACGCCTTCCTCCTGCTTGAAGCTCGGCTCATGGGCCTCGTCGACGACGATCAGCCCAAGGTTGGCGTAGGGCAGGAACAACGCCGAGCGGGCGCCGACCACGACCTTCGCCTCGCCGCTGGCGATCGCCCGCCAGGCGCGGCGGCGCTGGGACGATCGCAGGTCGCTGTGCCATGCCACCGGCTCGCAGCCGAAGCGCGCGGTGAAGCGCGTCAGGAACGGCTCGGTCAGCGCGATCTCGGGCAACAGCACCAGCGTCTGGCGGCCCTGGCGGAGCGCCTCGGCGACCGCTTCGAAATAGACTTCGGTCTTGCCCGACCCGGTGACCCCGTCGAGCAGCACCGGATCGAAGCCGTGACCGATCGCCGCGGTCAGGCTGGCGGCGGCGGCGCGCTGCTCGTCGTTGAGCGTCGGCGGGGCAAAGTCGGGGTCGGGATCGGGGAAGCTCGTATCGGCATCGACCTCGACCCGCTCGATGGCGCCGGCCGCGACCAGCCCGCGCATCACCGCGTCGCTGACCTCGGCATGCGCGGCGAGCTCGCGCACCGTGCCCTGGCGGCCCTCGATCCGCGCCAGCGCCTGGGTTCGTTGCGGGGTGAGGCGGGCGGGGGCGGTCCCGGTCGGGCGATATTCGATCAGGCTCTTCGGCCCGGCTAGTGCCGAGGAGGATGGCAGGATCATCCTGAGCACGCTCGCCAACGGGCTCAAATAATAATCGGCGGTCCATTCGGCGAGGCGGCGGAGCGGCGCCGGGATCGGCGGCACGTCGACCAGCCCGGCCAGGGGGCGCAGGCGATTGTCGCCCACTTCCTCGGTCTTGAGCCGGTCAGCCTCCCACGCCACCCCGACCAACTGCCGCGGCCCGAGCGGCGCGACGACCACGCTGCCCGGCACGACAGTCATCCCCTCGGGCACGCGATAATCGAGCGGGCCCAATGCGGCATTGAGGGTCACCACCCGAGTTCGAGGAACTCCCAAAACCGTTCGCCCTGAGCTTGTCGAAGGGCTGTCCTTCGCGCGTTTCGGGAAGATAGGGAAATGCAGTCCTTCGACAAGCTCAGGACGAACGGGCGTTGCACCTGTCCCGCCACGCCATCCGGCGGAGCGCCGACATCGCCATGCCCCCGGCATGGCGATGACGTCACTTTCCCCGCTTCTTCCTGTGGCTGTCGAGGTCGAGGACGGCGCTGTCTTCGCCGTCTTCGGGGAGGAGGCCCAAGCGGCGGGCGACTTCCTGATAGGCTTCGGCCTCGCCGCCCAGATCCTGGCGGAAGCGGTCCTTGTCGAGCTTCTCGTTCGACTTCATGTCCCACAAGCGGCAGCCATCGGGGGAGATTTCGTCGGCCAGGATGACCCGGGCATAATCGTTTTCCCAGACGCGCCCGAACTCGAGCTTGAAGTCGACCAGGCGGATGCCGATCGCGGCGAACATCCCGCACATGAAGTCGTTCACGCGGATCGCCATGTCGGCGATGTCGTTCATCTCGTCCTGGCTGGCCCAGCCGAAGCAGGCGATATGCTCGTCGGCGATGAGCGGGTCGCCCAAGGCGTCGTCCTTGTAATAATATTCGATGATGGTGCGCGGCAGCTGGGTGCCTTCCTCGATCCCGAGGCGCTTCGACAGCGAACCGGCGGCGACGTTGCGGACAACCACCTCGATCGGGATGATCTCGACCTGGCGGATGAGCTGCTCGCGCATGTTCAAGCGGCGGATGAAGTGGGTCGGCACGCCGATCGTCTGGAGGGCGGTGAAGATATGCTCCGAGATGCGGTTGTTGAGCACGCCCTTGCCCGAGATGGTGCCGCGCTTCTGTGCGTTGAACGCCGTCGCGTCGTCCTTGAAATACTGGATCAGCGTGCCCGGCTCGGGACCCTCGTAGAGGATCTTGGCCTTGCCTTCGTAAATCTGACGGCGACGGGTCATAAGCGGATGCGCACCTTCCTGCGAACGGGTGAGCGGCGGCTATAGGGGAGCCGCCCACCCTTCGCAATTCGGCCTTCGCAATTCGGCCTCCGGAAATCCGCTGTCCGGTCAGGCGAGGCCGGTCTTGTCGCAGTCTCCCTTGCGCCACGGGGCGGCGAACTGGATCGCGTTCAACGTGCGGTTGGGAAGGTTGGGCCAAAACTCAGCGGGCGGGCGGCGGAAGGTTGGGCTAAGGTTGGGCCAAGGTGCGGCGAGCACGAATGTTCACAATGTTCACGCTCGTGGGGCTTTTTGCCCAGCCGCCCCTGGGCGCGGCGCGCGGACCGGGGAAGGCTCTGCCAGCGTCCAGGGTGGCGGGGGTGACGGGCGCGATGGTCATGGGTGAATCCCCTCGGCAATGGTGGTGCGCGGGGGAGTCCATTTAGGCCTTTGTGGGGCTGTAGGACAGCCTTATTTCAAGGCCGAGGGGCGGCGTTGAAAGGAGGCTGGGTTTTTGCGGCGGGCGCAGCCACCGCCCACCGTTCAGGACTCCAGCGCGGCCCTGATCTCGGCCAGCGCCAATTCGAGGTGCGCGGTGACCTGTGGCGGGGCCTCGGCGGCATCGAGCAGGTCCATGGCCTTGCCCACGAGGGCCATCGCCTTGCGCAACGCAGTCTGCCGTTCGGTGGCCTGGCGGGCCATATAACTTCCCCTGACGAGGGAAGGACAGGTAGCGCAGGATTCACAATTCTGGGCAAGTGTCCGGCCGACTCCGGACAGTCATTCCTTCAGTTCGGAGTAGATCGACGCGAGATAGGTGCTTAGCAGCGCCTTGGCCTTGGGCGTCAGGGTGAGCAAGGCGCGGCGGGCGTCCTTCTGATCGGCGCGGCGCTCGATCAGCTCCTTCTGCTCCATGATCTGGACCCAGCGCAGCGCGGTGGTCTGCGGCACGCCGGCCGAATAGCACAGGCCGGAGACCGACAATTGCTCGCCGCGCCCGGTGCAGCAGTAGAGCGCGAGCAGCATGTCCCACACCGGCTCGCCGAGCATCGACGCGCTGAGGTAGTTGGCGCGCAGCCGGCGCGAACGATACACCCGGCAGGCGAGCGACACGAGCTGGTCCTCGCTGAGCGAGGGATCGGGCCTGGGCGGATCGTCGGCGAGGCGGACGAGCCGCGACAACGTGTCGGCGCCGTCGCCGTCCCCGGCGTGGAGATAGACATCGAGACGAAGCCGCCGCCCCTGGTCGGCCGGCTTGATACGGTCACCTTTGGTCATCGTGCAGCGCGGCCAACCTTCATATTTTTCGGCTCGTGGTCGGACGCCGGTAGCGGCGCGCCGCCGAGCAGTCGATCCCGCAGTTCGTCGGTAAGCTCGATCCGCCGCACGGTCGGCGCGACCCACGGCTTTTTGCGATTCTCATTCATGACCTGACCCCACAGCAATGGTCAGATTCGGCGGGGCCTGATTGGCGGCTAGAGGGGCGGCCTGTCAAAGACAGATCGACTTGCATCCATATCGGATGGAAGGCCGTGGGGCGGGGGAGTCCATTTAGGCCTTTGTGGGGCTGTAGGAAAATGGTTTTTGCACCGAGCACAGGGGAGGGATCGCGAAGCAATCGCGAGGCAGCGTCGAAGAGACATTTTTGACCCGGCCGACCTGCCCGCAAAGTCGGACAGGATCGACTGCGCGGCATTAACTCCCGCGCCTAGGACTTTGCCCTCCTATTTCGCGTACAATCTCACGATTTCTACGGCTGATCGTATGGCGTCATCTGAGCTTCGGTACTCGATCACCTTGCTTATGGCGGGCAAACCAAGTGCCATCAGCGTCACGATACCGTCGCCAATTTGCAGTTCGTGATGACGGAAATCGGGATTTTCGTAGTCTCGACGAGAAACTCGATTATCACCGTAGTTGCCGACGAGCATCACCACCGGCTTTCCACTAGACTCAGCAACCTGAAGCTCAATCCCCAAACCGGTCGATGGGAAACTCACATCAGCGACCAGCAGGTCGCATTCTTCAACCATCCCTCTATCCCAAGCATAACACAGCGAGGCTTGAAGCTCCTTAGGTCTTTCACTTAATTGCGGATCGCTATCCACCAAAGCATATTTTACCCCATTAACGTGCTCCAACTCAAGAAGTCCGGCTGCCAATTTGTGAATGTAATCCACGTAAGAATCAAAATGGTGATCAGGAACGTGAGTTAGACCACAGCCAATATAGATTCTCATAACAGGACGCTCATTTTGGGTCTCTAACATTGGGGACCATTATTTGTTGACCGGTGATTTCTGCGCCGCCTTGATCAATAAACTGTCCTGGAGACATTTCAATAAACTCAGTTAAAAGCCAGTTTTTCTGCCCATTAAGAAGAGAACTGAGTTCCCGAGGTTTATATCGTGATAGCTCACTAAGGCGATGCATTGCTGCGATTGTCAATGTCAGTTGGTGGCGCTGAATCTGTCTTGTACTCTTCATTTTAAGATACCAAAGTGTAGAAGATCCTCGAATATATTTGACACTTGCTCTGACAGCCGAATTTAATTGAGACAGATTTTGCAGGTCATTTCCAGTCAAGGCGTTGCTAGAAGTGAGTGCGACATTGGCCGTCGAATTTATCGTAATACCGTCGACTGATCGCGTTGCCGTGAAGTTCGGTGGGAGAATTCTTCGATATGAGGCCCAGCTAACATCACTTACTAGTTCGCATGCGAATGTCGTGGAGCCAGTCACAGGATCACGAACGAATCGCGTATTTCTGAGCGGCGCAAATATGTCCTTCCAATGGGGATAAGTTAAAGAAAATGTCCGGTGGATGTGAACCAGATTGTAGAGCATGCTCTCCAGGCTATGTTCTGTAGATACTTCGGCCTCGGCGAAGTAACTTGAGAGAGCCGGAACCACTCCCGCCTCTCTGATTTTTACGCCCTCGTTACTCAAAACAATTTTACTGTTTTCAGCCCGCATGTTGTGGTGCTTAACGCCATGAATTGGTGAATATATAATGCTTTTGGAAGATAAAAGTGCTTTAGCAGCGTTCATGAACGTGTAGTATAAGACTAAAGGTTTGGCTTCTATGGGGAGTCCCGTTGCACTTCGATAAAAATGACCGGCCTGCCGCCAAAAGAAAAGGGCATCATCTTGATGTTCTCGTCTGAGCCAAAGATCTACGTACACGAATGGATCATTCGTGAGCACAGTCTGTTGGCCAAACACTGCAGAGTTCACTGCCTTATGAGGACCGATGACCTTACCACTGTAAGTGATCAATTCGGTCATGCGAGTCCCCTCTTACCACTGGCGTTTGAAGAAAGTCTGCGCCATTTCTATTTTTTGCTGGACAAGCCCCGTCCTGTCAAATGGAGGCCTTGGCCACGGGTTTCCATTCTTCCCCGATGTAGGGACAGGAAGGCGGGACCCGGATCAAGTCCGCGGTTACGGAAATCGGAAGCCCGCGCTTATGAAAATCGGAAGTCCGTAGTGACTGTGGCGGTTTAGCCCTGCTAACCCACCCCCATGCAACAAACCGCCGAATCCGTGATCGACACGCCCTTCGATGCCGCCCTCTCCGAGCGCTACCTCGTCTACGCCCTCTCCACGATCACCGCCCGCTCCCTTCCCGATGTCCGCGACGGCCTCAAGCCCGTTCACCGCCGCCTTCTCTGGGCGATGCGGTTGCTGAAGCTGGACCCCGCCTCCGCCTACAAGAAATGCGCCAGGGTCGTCGGCGATGTGATCGGCAAATATCATCCGCATGGCGACCAGTCGGTCTATGACGCGATGGTGCGGTTGTCGCAGGACTGGGCGCTCCGCTATCCCCTCGTCGACGGGCAGGGGAACTTCGGCAATATCGACGGGGATAATGCCGCCGCCTACCGCTACACCGAGGCGCGGCTGACGCGGACCGCCGAGCGGCTGATGGCCGGGCTCGACGAGGGCACGGTCGATTATCGCGCGACCTACAACAATGAGGACGAAGAGCCCGAGGTGTTCCCCGGGCTGTTCCCGAATTTGCTCGCCAACGGATCGTCGGGGATCGCGGTGGGGATGGCGACGTCGATCCCGCCGCATAACGTCGGCGAGCTGGCCGAGGCGGCGGGGCATCTGATCGACAACCCCCACGCCGACGACCGGGCGCTGATGGATTTCGTCCACGGGCCGGACTTTCCGACGGGCGGCGTGCTGGTCGACGGGCGCGAGGCGATTGCGCAGGCCTATGCGACGGGGCGCGGGAGCTTTCGCCTGCGGGCCAAGATCGAGACGGTGCGGGAGAAGGGCGGGGGCTGGCACTTGCTGGTGTCCGAGATCCCCTATGGGGTGCAGAAGGGGCGGCTGATCGAGGCCATCGCCGAGCTGATCGCGGCCAAGAAACTGCCGATCCTGGCCGATGTCCGCGACGAGAGCGACGCCCAGGTGCGGATCGTGCTGGAGCCGCGGTCGCGGACGGTTGATCCGGCGCTGCTCGAGGAGAGCCTGTACAAGATGAGCGAGCTGGAGGTGCGCTTCCCGCTCAATCTGAACGTGCTCGACAAGACGCGGACGCCCGGCGTGATGAGTTTGCGCCAGGTGCTGCTGGCGTGGCTCGAGTTCCAGATCGAGGTACTGGTGCGGCGGTCGGGCGTCAGGATCGGCAAGATCGACAACCGGCTGGAGCTGCTCGACGGGTTTCTGGTGGCGTTCCTCAACCTCGACCGGGTGATCGAAATCATCCGCACCGAGGACGAGCCGAAGCTGGTGATGATCGCCGAGTTCGGGATCAATGACCGCCAGGCCGAGGCGATCCTCAACATGCGGCTGAGGAGCTTGCGGCGGCTCGAAGAGATGGAGATCGCCAAGGAGCGCGAGAAACTGGCCAAGGAGCGCGAGGGGCTGGCGGCGCTGGTGGAGAGCCCGGCCCGCCAGCGGACGCGGATCAAGCGCGAGCTGGCGGCGCTGAAGGAGGCGTATGCCGGGGACGAGCGCAGGACGGCGCTGGTGGAGAGCGGGCCGGCGCGCGATCTCGACTGGAGCCAGATGATCGAGAAGGAGCCGATCACGGTGATCCTGTCGCAGCGCGGGTGGATCCGGGCGCTGCGCGGGCATCTCGCGCTGGGCGAGGTGGCGGAGCTGAAGTGGCGCGAGGGCGACGGGCAGCATCTGGCGTTTCACGCGCAGACCACCGACCGGCTGCTGGTCGCGGCGGACAATGGGCGGGTGTACACGCTGGGGGGCGACAAATTGCCCGGTGGCCGGGGGTTTGGCGAGCCGATCCGGCTGACCATCGACCTCGAGGCCGAGGTGGAGATCATCGCCATGATGGTGGTGCGGCCGGGCGACCGATTGCTCGCGGCGTCGAGCGACGGGCGCGGGTTCGTGACCAGCGGCGAAGCGACGCTGGCCGAGACGCGCAAGGGCAAGCAATTGGTCAACCTCAGGCCCGGGGCCAAGGTCGCGCTGCTGAAGCCGGTGGCGATCAACGCCGACGCGGTCGCGGCGATCGGCGAGAACCGCAAGATGCTGGTGTTCCCGCTGGCCGAGCTGCCCGAGCTGGGGCGCGGGTCGGGGGTGCAGTTGCAGCGCTTCCGCGACGGCGGGTTGAGCGACGCGGTGGCGTTCACGATGGCCGAGGGGATCAGCTGGGCATTGGGCGGCGACAGCGGGCGGGTGCGGACCGAAAGCGACCTGACGCCATGGCGCGCGGCGCGCGGCGCGGCCGGGCGGATCGCGCCCAACGGCTTCCCGCGCAGCAACCGCTTCGAGGCGCCGAAGCCGGTGGCGAAACCGCACGAGTGATGACGATCCCTTAACCTGTCTCGTTTAACGCGCAGGCCATGACGGCTGCAGCACCCCGCTCGGCCGCGCCTGATGGCGCGTACGCGGCGGTCACCTTGGGCACTTCGACCGCGCGGTCCGGCGCGGGCGATATCGCCTTGCTCGACGCGCTGCCGATCGCCGCGGCGGTGGTGGGGATGAGCGGCAAGCGCCTGGCGCTGGTCGCCGCCAACCGCCGGTTCCACGAGTCGCTGACGCTGTCGGGCGATCCCGGCGAAGCGCGCGGCCAGCTGGCGCTGTTCAAGGGCGGCCCGGTCGCCGATCTGCTCCACGCCTTCCTCGCCGACCCCGGCAAGGCCAATGGCGAGCTTGATTTGAAGGACGGCGACGGGGTGTCGGCGCGGCACTTCCGGATCAAGCTGGCGCCGCTGGCCAAGGCGCGCGACGGCAGCTCGCGCTGCCTGCTGAGCGTCGTCGACCGCACCGTCGAGGTCCAGACCGAACGCAATCTGCGCGCCGAAATGCTGCGCGACAGCCTGACCGGCCTGCCCAACCGGCTGAGCTTCGCCGAATCGATCGAGGACCGGCTGGAAAGCGGAGCGGCGGCGGCTAGCCACGCGGTGCTTGTGGTCGACATGCTGCGCTTCAGCCGCATCAACGAAAGCATGGGCAGCCTAGCCGGCGACGAATTGCTGATCAC
>JBDSRV010000019.1:0-8373 GCA_039929125.1 Sphingomicrobium sp. | reverse complement strand
TGACCAAGCGGCAGTCGACCGACAACCTGTGGCACAAGTGCGGCAAGTGCGGGTCGATGGTGTTCACCAAGGAGTGGGAGGACAACGCCTTCGTCTGCCCGCGCTGCGACCATCACGACCGGATCGGTCCGGCGGCGCGCTTCGGCCTGCTGTTCGACAAGGGCAAGTTTGACCAATTGCCCAGCCCCGAAGTGCGCGAGGACCCGCTCAAGTTCAAGGACAGCAAGCGCTACATCGACCGCATCAAGGCGGCACGGACAGCGACCCACGAACGCGACGCATTGATCAACGCCAAGGGCAAGATCGAAGGCCATCCCGTGGTCGTCGGGGTGCAGGATTTCGCCTTCATGGGCGGGTCGATGGGGATCGCCGTCGGCGCCGCTTTGGTCGCCGGCATCCACGCCGCGATCAAGGCCAGGGTGCCCTACATCCTGTTCACCGCCGCCGGTGGCGCGCGGATGCAGGAAGGCATCTTGTCGCTGATGCAGATGCCGCGTGCGACCGTCGCGCTGGCCCAGCTGCGGGAGGCCGGGCTGCCCTACATCGTCGTGCTGACCGATCCGACCACCGGCGGGGTCACCGCCAGCTACGCCATGCTCGGCGACGTCCAGCTGGCGGAGCCGGGCGCGCTGATCGGGTTCGCCGGGCAGCGGGTGATCGAGCAGACCATTCGCGAAAAGCTGCCCGAGGGCTTCCAGCGCGCCGAATATCTGCTTGAGCATGGCATGGTCGACATGGTCGTCCACCGCCAGCACCTGAAAGACCGCCTTGGCCGCCTCGTCGCCTATCTCGCGCCGGGCAAGTCCAGGGCTGCCTGATGCGCGAAGTCGTGCGGGTCACCGACCCGCGCCTTGCCGCTCTGCTCGCCCGCCAGGCGACCCAATATGTCGACCGCGACCAATTGGGGCTCGACCGCATCCTCGCCTTGCTCGACCGGCTCGGCCGCCCGCAGGATCGGCTGCCGCCCGTGTTCCACGTCGCCGGGACCAACGGCAAGGGTTCGACCTGCGCCTTCCTCCGCGCCGGAATGGAAGCCGCGGGCCACCGCGTCCATCTGTTCACCAGCCCGCACCTGGTCCGTTACAACGAGCGGATCCGCTTATCCGGCACCATGATTTCCGACGGCCAGCTGGCCGATGTGATGACCCGCGCCCTTGATGCCGACGACGACATCGGCGCCAGCCTGTTCGAGCTCAACACCGCCGCTGCTTTGCTCGCCTTTGCCCAAACCCCGGCCGACGCCTGCATCCTCGAAGTCGGACTCGGCGGGCGGATGGACGCCACCAATGTCGTCGACCGGCCAGCGGTGTGCGGCATCGCCAGCCTCGGCCTCGACCATGAGGCGTTCCTCGGCAGCTCGCTGGCCGAGGTCGCCGCCGAAAAAGCCGGCATCGCCAAGCGCGATGTGCCGCTCGTCGCCCTCGCCCCGCCGGCCGAAGCGCTAGCGGTGATCGAGCGCGTCGCCGGCGATCTGGGCGCGCCATTGCTGCTCGAAGGCCGCGACTGGCTGCCCGATCCGGCGCTCAGGCCGTCGCTTCCCGGCGCACATCAATTGCGGAATGCAAATCTTGCGTGGGCAATGCTATCGGCCCAATCCGCCATCTCGGTCCCCCGCGAGGCGTTCGACCGGGGCCTCGCCGCCGCCGACTGGCCTGCCCGTTTCCAGCGCTTGGCCGACGGCCCGCTCACCGGCGGCGTCGAAACCTGGCTCGACGGTGCCCACAACCCCGACGCCGCCTCGGCGCTTGGCGCATTGCTCGCCGAACGGCCAATGCACCTCGTCCTCGGCATCCTCGCCAACAAGGACGCGGCGGGGATCATCGCCCCGCTCGCCGCGCATGCGCTGTCGCTGAGCTTCACTGCCGTGCCCGACCACCCTTCGCACGACCCCGAAGCGCTCGCCGCGGCATTTGGCGGGCGGTCGGCGGGCGACCTCCAGGCCGCGCTTGCGCCACTCCCCGCCCCGCGGCTTATCGCGGGGTCGCTGTACCTCGCGGGGGAAGCGTTGCGGGCAAATCTTCAGCATCCCGACTGATCCGCCGCGCCTCGGCACTGGTGCGGAGCCATTCCAGCGACACGAAAAGCACCGACAGGAAGCCAAACGCGGCCGTGTAGCGGAACACCGTCGCATAGCCCATCGTGTCGAAGGCCTCGCCCGCGACGCCGCGCCCGAGCGTGCCGACGAGGAACGTCAGTGACGACAGCAAGGCATATTGGACGGCGGTGAAGCGCTTCGAGACGATCGTCGACAAATAGGCGACGAACGCGGTCAGCGCGATGCCGGTGGAGATGTTCTCGTAGCTGATCGCCAACAGCAGCCGCACCATCCGCTCGTCCGATCCGAACCATGTCGCCAATTGGTCGAGATGCAGGAAGTGGCTGACCATGTCGATGTGCGGGCCGCCCTCGGCGAGGTCGGCATAGACGAGATTGCCGGTCGGCGGCAGCACCGCTCCGAGCAGCAAGGTCGGGAAGCGCCCGAGCCGCGCGAACAGATAGCCGGCGAAGCTGATCCCCAGCATTGTCATCACGATCCCGAACAGTTTCGACGCGAACGCCACTTCGTCTTTCGAATAATGCAGGAAATCGAGGTAGAAGGGGAAGGCGAACGACGACCAGATGTTATAGCAAAGCGCATAGGTCAGGATGAACCCCAGGACGACCAGTACGCCCCAGCGCAGCCGCGCGCTGAGTTCTGCCAGCGGCGACACTAGCGCGCCATAGATATGGTTGGCGGCGGTCCGCCCGGCGCTGTGATCGACGTCGGGCTCGGTCATCACGCCCCGGCCATGCGCTTTGAGCCAGTTGACCGCCGCTGCGATGATCAACGGCACGAACACCGTCGCGACGATGATCCACGGCCCATAGGCTTTGGTGAAATCGGCCACCGAGGGCGGCTTGGCCCCCGGCGCGATCACCAGCATCGACGACATGAACCGGGCGATGGTGACGATAGCCCACGCCCAGCAGACGCTGACGATGGCCAACGCGATCAGCCGGGTACGCGGCTCGATCTCGCCGGCGCGCGACAATTCCTCGTTCATCATCCCCTTGGGCGGACGGCTGGTGTCGGGCGCGCCGAAGGTGAAGGCGAGAATCACCACGATCAGTCCGGCCATCAGCAGATAGACCAGGCTCCAGCTCATCCGCGCCGCCAGGATAAGCGCCACCGCGCCGCCGACGATCGACGCCGTGCGGTAACCGAACTGATAGATGGCGGAGAGCAATTCGACCGGCACGTCGTCGTCAGCGACGTCAATCCGCCACGCATCGACGGCGACATCCTGCGTCGCCGAGGCGAAGCTGGCAATGACCGCGAAGATTGCGAACCAGCCGATGTTGGTGACCGGATTGGTCAGCGACAAGGCCGCGAAGGCAGCAACCATGATCGCCTGGCACATCATGATCCAGCTCTTGCGCCGCCCGAACCGGTTGAGCCCGGGGATCTCGAGCCGGTCGACCAATGGCGACCACAGGAATTTGAACGAGTAGGTCAGCCCGATCCACGACAGCACGCCGATCGTCGCGAGATTGACCCCGACCTCGCCGAGCCACGCGTTGAGCGTCCCAATCAGCAGGGCGAACGGCAGCCCCGACGAAAATCCGAACGCCAGCATCGACGCGGACTTGCGGTTCGACAGCGCCGCTTTCAGCAGCCGCCAGCCCTTGGGTCGTTCACCTGCCACGATTGCCTCCACCTTGTCCTGCCCGCGACCTTAACCGCGCCGCCGCCCTTGGCTAGCCCCGCGATGCGCCGGCCGGCGGCGCGCCTCTTGCCAGCGCCGACCCATCGGCGCACCATATCTAACATGGAGCATAGTTTGACCGCCGAACGGCTGCCCGGCGCGCTGCGTCCGACGCCCGGCCAGCGCGCCCTGGCGGACGCCCTCGCCCACGGCGACGCCATGATGGGCGACGGCATCGAGACGATCCCCGCCGACGTCTATACCGATCCCGCCCGGTTCGAGGCCGAGCAGCGCCTGCTGTTCGCCAAATTGCCGCACCTGGTCGCGCCGTCGGCCTTGCTGCCCGAGCCCAACATGGCGGTCGCCCATGACGGCTTCGGCCTGCCGTTGCTGCTCACCCGCGACGCGTCGGGCAAGGCGCATGTCCTCGCCAATGTCTGCCGCCACCGCGGTACCCGGCTGGTCGAGGCCGACCATGTCGTGCCCGCCAAGCGCATCGTCTGCCCTTACCACGCCTGGGCCTACAAGGCCGACGGCGAACTGACCGGCATGCCGCGTGCCGATTGCTTCCCCGGCCTCGACAAGGCCGAGCATGGCCTGGTCGAATTCCCCAGCCTGGAGAGCGGCGGCCTGATCTGGTTCGCGCGCGATCCCGCCGCCGATTTCGCCGCCGCCGCCGCGCTGGCGCCCGATCTCGACGCCTTCAACATGGCCGGGCTCCATCTCTACCGCCGCCGCACGCATGCGGTCGCCGGCAACTGGAAGCTGATCGTCGACGCGTTCCTCGAAAGCTACCATGTCCAGCGGCTTCATGCGGCGACCATCGCCGAATTCTTCGCCGACGGCATCACCGTCGCCGATCATGTCGGGCCGCATCAGCGCGCCGCCGTCGGCCGCGCCTCGGCCATCGCCGGCATCGACCGCGACGATTGGGCCGCGCTGCGCCACGCGGTGACCTTCACCTACCAACTATTCCCCTCGTCGATCGTGATCGTCAGCCCCGATTACGTCAATTTGCTGGTCGCCATGCCGCAGTCGGTCGGCCACACATTGGTCGAGGATTTCATGCTGATCCCCGAACCGCCGGCGACCAACGAGGCCGAAGCCCACTGGGAGCGCAGCTGGGAATTGCTCGACGGCGGCACCTTCGCGGGGGAGGATTTCCGCGCCGCCGCGCTCGCCCAGCGCGGGCTCGAAAGCGGCCAGCTCGATTCGGTGCTGCTCGGAAAGCTCGAAAACGGCATCGCCGACTTTCACCGCCGCCTCGACATCGCGCTCGCGGTTTAGTCGGCGGCCGGCAGCCCGTACAGCTCGAGGCCCTTGGGCGGCTTCGGCTTCTTGCCCGCCAGATGCTGGTCGACCGCGTTGAGCGCGGCGCGCAGCGTGCGATCGTTATACGGCTTGGTCAGGCAGCCGAGCACCAGCTCGCGCGCATTGTCGGGCGGATTGCCGGTCGCAAACAGCACCGGGATGCCGCGCGTCCGGGCGACCTTGGCTAGGTCGACGCCGGTCCGCTCGCCAGTCAGCCGCACGTCGCACAGGATCAGATCGACCTGTTCCTCGTCCAGCGTCGCCACCGCATCGGCGAAGCGGTCGAGCGTCGCGACCACTTCATATCCGGCGTCGCGCAGCATCACTTCATTGTCGAACGCGGTCAAAGGTTCGTCCTCGACGATGAGGATCCGCTTGACGATCCGCTTGGGCTTCCCGAACAGCATGGCTCCGTTCGTAGGACGAATGCCGTGACCCCGCAACGACCCTCTGGCCCGCCCGGCCCACGCCGAATCCGCCGCCCATCGGCTGGCCCCGCACGGCCGACGCGCGGGCCGCGTCCCGGCCCGTCGCGCGAAACCGGGCCGCAGCGCATCGCCAAATTGCTCGCCCGCGCCGGCGTCGCCTCCCGCCGGGAGGTCGAGCGCATGATCGAGGAAGGCCGCATCGCGCTCAACGGCGAGGTGCTCAAGACCCCCGCCACCATCCTTGAGGACCTCACCGGCGTGACGGTCGACGGCAAGCCGGTGGCGCCGCCCGCCGCCTCGCGCCTCTACCGCTTCTACAAGCCGCCGCAGACGCTGACCGCGGCCAACGACCCCAAGGGCCGCGCCACCATCTACGACCGGATGCCGGCCGGCCTGCCGCGGCTGATGCCGGTCGGGCGGCTCGATTACATGACCGAGGGGCTGCTGCTGCTGACCAACGACGGCGAACTGAAGCGCCAGCTCGAGCTGCCGAGCACCGGCGTCGTCCGCACCTACCGCGCCCGCGCCTTCGGCGACGTCACCCAGGCCGCGCTCGAATCGCTCGCCGAGGGGGTCACCATCGAGGGCGTCCGCTACGGCTCGATCGACGCCAACATGGAGCGCCGCACCGGCCGCAACTGCTGGATCGAGCTGAGCCTGGCCGAGGGCAAGAACAAGGAAGTGCGCAACGTCCTCGCTTTCCTCGGCCTCCAGGTTTCGCGCCTGATCCGCACCAGCTACGGCCCGTTCACCGCCGATGGCCTGGCGCCCGGCGACGTCGATGAAATCCAGCGCGAGACGCTGTTCCAGTTCCGGCGGACGCTCAAGCCGTGAGGGTCGTCGCCGGCGCGTGGCGCGGCAGGAAGCTCGTCGCGCCGCCCGGCGACGCCACCCGCCCGACCGCCGACCGCACCCGCGAGACATTGTTCTCGATGCTCGTCAGCCGCCTCGGCGCATTCGACGACTTGCGCGTCGCCGATTTGTTCGCCGGCAGCGGCGCATTGGGGCTCGAAGCCTTGTCGCGCGGCGCCGCCTCGGTCACCTTTGTCGAGCAGGCCCGCGCCGCGATCCAGGCGATCGAGGCCAATCTCGCCGCGCTCGGCGCCACGCCCCGCGCCACCATTCGCGCCGCCTCGGCGCTCAAGCTGCCGCGCGGCGAGCGCTTCGACCTCGTCTTCGCCGACCCGCCTTACGCCGATGGCGCGGGGCAGTCGGTGATCGCCGCCGTGGCAAGCTCCGGCTGGCTCGCGCCCGGCGGCTGGCTGGCGATCGAGACCGCGCGCGACGAGGCGCTCGACCCCGCGCCGTTCGAACTCGACGCCGCGCGCGACGTCGGCCGGGCCCGCCTCACCCTGCTGCGGGCGCCGGCCTAGCTCTTCTTCTTGGCGGCGTCGGCGGCGCTGTCCTTGACCGCATTATATTCGGTCATCAGCCGCCGCCCGATCGCCGCCGCCGCCGCCTTGCCCGCGGCCTTGACCGCATTGCCGGTATGGCTGCCCGAGGCCTGGCTGCCCGAGGTCCGGCCGCGCTCGGCGACCGCGGCCACCGCGGCGGTCGCCCCGACCGCGATCAGATCGGCGATCATCGGATGGTCGGCCAGCCTGGCGAACGCCTCGAAGCCGCTGGGGGACGACGATCCGCCGCCGCTCTTCTTGCCCTTGCCGCCACCGGCCTTGCCCTTGCTGTCGGCCTTGCGGGTCGCCTTGACATTGATCTTGACCCCGCCCACCGCGGCCTTGACCGCTTTCTTCTTTTTCTTGGGTTTGTCGCCGCTGTCCTTGGCCATCGAAAATTCCTCCTGTTGGGGTCGCTTCAGGCGACGGGGTCTAGTCGTCTCATGTCGGCATCGGGGAACGGGATGGCAAGGGCGCAGGCGTCCTCGCGCGCGCCGTCGAGCCAGCGTACCGCGTCGCTCGGGCGAAGCATCACCGGCATCGCCTTGGGATGGACCGCCCCGACCATGGCATTGGCGGCGCACGTCAAAAACGCCATGAACGGCCCGGCGCTGTCGTCCTTGGCACCCGGCCGCCACAGCCCGGCGAACGCGAACACCGGATCGTGCGCCTCACCCATCCCGAACCACACCTTGGATTTTCGCTTGGTCGCCGGGTCGACCTCCGCCGTCCATTCGCAAAACCGCGTCGCGGGCACGATGCAGCGCCGCTCCGTATTGCTCAGCGCGGATCGCCAGAATGGGCTGTCGAGGTTGCGGACATTGGTCACCGGCCGCCCCTTCGCCGCCGCCGGCCCGGGGAAACCCCACGTCATCGTCTCCAGCGTCAGGCCCCCGCCCGCGTCCCGGCGCAGCACCGGCGCCGCCTTGCCCGGGTAAATCTCGTCGAACGGCGGCAAATTGACTTTGTCGCCCGCAAACGGCCCGAACAGCCGCCGAAGCTCGTCGACGCTCGCCGTCATCGTATAGAGGTTGCACATCGCCAGCGACTCCAGACACCCCTCCTAACTGACCCGCTGTATTGACACAATAATACACCTGTGACATTGTGCGGGCTCAGGGAGGATTTTCATTCATGTATAGCCAGCAAGACCTCGACGAGGCCGTTGCCGCGGGCGCCATCAGCGCAAGCGGCGCCGACAAGCTTCGCGATTATTTCGACGGACAGCGCACCACGCCGGCTGTCGATGAGGAGCAGTTCCGGCTGATCACCAGCTTCAACGACATCTTCGTCTCGGTCGCCAGCACCATCCTGCTGTTCGCGGTCGGCTGGATCGGCCAGTCGGTCGGCCAGGCCTTGGGCCTGCAGATCCAGGCCGACGGCCCGACCCCAGTGGGTCCCTTGTTCGTCGCCGCGACCGCCTGGGGCCTCGCCACCTTCTTCACCGCCAAGCGGCGCATGGCCCTCCCCTCCATCCTGCTGCTACTGGCGTTCGTCGGCGGCGTGCTGGCGACCGCCGGGTTCAGCCTCGTCCTCGCCCTCGGGCAGCCCGCG
>JBDSRV010000018.1:0-29188 GCA_039929125.1 Sphingomicrobium sp. | reverse complement strand
CCCGGGGGCGCGCCGATCAGCCGGCTGACCGAATGGCGCTCCATATATTCGCTCATGTCGAAGCGCTGGAGCGGGATGCCCATCACCGACGCCAGCTGGCGCGCAACTTCGGTCTTGCCGACCCCGGTCGGGCCGCTGAACAGATAATTGCCGATTGGCTTGTCGGGATCGCGCAGGCCGGCGCGGCTCAGCTTGATCGCCGACGCCAATTTCTCGATCGCCAGTTCCTGCCCGAACACGACGCGTTTCAGGTCGGACTCAAGGTGCTCGAGCACGCGCTTGTCGTCGGTCGACACCGATTTCGGCGGGATCCTCGCCATCGTCGCCACCACCGCCTCGATTTCCTTGGTGGTGATGGTCTTCTTGCGGCGCGACGGGGGCACCAGCATCTGCATCGCCCCGACCTCGTCGATCACGTCGATCGCCTTGTCGGGCAATTTGCGGTCGTGGATGTAGCGCGCCGACAGCTCGACCGCCGACTTGATCGCGTCGCTGGTGTAGCGGACCTTGTGGTGCGCCTCGAACGACGAGCGCAGGCCCGCGATGATCTTGATCGTGTCCTCGACGGTCGGCTCGTTGACGTCGATCTTCTGGAACCGCCGCAGCAGCGCGCGGTCCTTTTCGAAGTGGTTGCGGAATTCCTTGTAGGTGGTCGAGCCGATGCAGCGGATCGCGCCCGACGACAATGCCGGCTTGAGCAAATTCGACGCGTCCATTGCCCCGCCGGAGGTGGCGCCGGCCCCGATCACGGTGTGGATTTCGTCGATGAACAAAATCGCGTCGGGCATCTTCTCGAGCTCGGTGACGACCGACTTCAGCCGCTCCTCGAAGTCGCCGCGATAGCGCGTGCCGGCCAGCAGTGCGCCCATGTCGAGCGAGTAGATGACCGCGTCCTTCAACACCTCGGGGACGTCGCCCTCGACGATCTTGCGCGCCAGGCCCTCGGCGATAGCGGTTTTCCCGACGCCGGGGTCGCCGACATACAGCGGGTTGTTCTTTGACCGGCGGCACAGGATCTGGACCGTCCGGTCGACCTCCGGCATGCGCCCGATCAGCGGGTCGACCTTGCCCAGCTTGGCCTTCTCGTTGAGGTTGACGGTGAACTGGGCGAGCGCGCTTTCCTTCTTGTCGCTGCTCTTCTGTTCGGTGCGCTCCTCGGTGCCGGTCGGCGGCTGCACTTCGGCCGAGGCTTCGCCCTTGCCGACGCCGTGGCTGATATAGGTCACCGCATCCAGCCGGCTCATGTCCTGCTGCTGGAGGAAATAGACGGCATAGCTCTCGCGCTCGGAGAACAAGGCGACCAGCACGTTGGCGCCGGTCACTTCGTCGCGGCCCGACGACTGGACGTGGAGGATGGCGCGCTGGACGACCCGCTGGAACCCGCTGGTCGGGGTCGGGTCGGTGGCGCTGTCGGCGACCAGAGCGGTCAGCTCATTGTCGAGGTAATGCTTGACTGTGCCCTTCAATTCATCGCGGTTGACGCCGCACGCGGTCATCACCTGGCTGGCGTGGGAATCGTCGACCAACGCCATCAGCAGATGCTCGAGCGTGGCATATTCGTGCCGCCGCCGCGACGCCTCGCCGAGGGCATTGTGCAGCGTCTGCTCTAGGTCACGCGCAAAACTGGGCATCCGGGTCTCCTTGGCCCATCAATGTCGTATGGTCGGGCGCCGCGATCAAGGGCGAGGCGGTGTGAAAAGCTCGCACGCTATCGCTTGAACAGTTCATCGGCCTGCGCCCGGTGCTGCTCGGTTTCGGCGATATGCGTTTCGACCCGGGCGATTTCGCCCTTCAGCGTGGCGATCCGCTCGTGCAGTTCGGCGATCGAGATCGGGCCGAGTTCCTGGCGGACGAGCAACGTCAGCGGGTCGGCGGGGCGGCTGGTGAAGAAGTCGTCTTCGTCCATCACGCGGCGCAGCGTTGACCCTCGCCGTGCCTGTGTCAATAAGCTTCGCCGCGACTTTGGTGGCTTGGGGGATGCGATGATCGAGACGATCCCGGATGTGATGCGCGCGGTCGAGATCGCCGGCCCCGGCGGGCCCGAACAATTGCGTGTCGGCTCCCGCCCGGTGCCGCGGCCAGGCCCCGGCGAAGTGCTGGTCAAGGTCGCCGCGGCGGGCGTCAACCGGCCCGACCTCCTCCAGCGCATGGGCCTCTATCCGCCGCCGCCGGGCGCGAGCGACATTCCCGGACTGGAGATTGCCGGCACGGTGGTCGATGCCGGCGCCGGGTCGACCCACCTCATTGGCGGCCGGGTGTGCGCGTTGGTCGCGGGCGGCGGTTATGCCGATTATTGTGTCGCGCCGGCCGGCACCTGCCTGCCGGTGCCCGAAGTGCTGCGCATGACCGAAGCGGCGGCGATGCCGGAAACCCTGTTCACCGTGTGGGTCAATCTGTTCGAACGCGGTTTCGCCGCCGATGGCGACACCGTGCTCGTCCATGGCGGCACCAGCGGCATCGGCACCATGGCGATCAAGCTCGGCGTCCTGTTCGGGCTCGACGTGATCGTGACCTGCGGATCGGACGACAAATGCTTCGCCGCGCTCGGGCTCGGCGCGGCCGAGGCGATCAACTACCGCACGGCGGACTTCGTCGCCGCTGTCCGCGACGCGACCGAGGGCAGGGGTGTCGCGGTGGTGCTCGACATGGTCGGCGGCGATTATGTCGCGCGCAACCTCCAATGCCTCGCCGATGACGGCCGCCACGTCTCGATCGCGTTCCAGCGCGGGGCCACCGCCGAAGTGCCGATCCCCGACATCATGCGCCGCCGCCTGACCCTGACCGGGTCGACATTGAGGGCGCGCGACCTCAACTTCAAGACGATGGTCGCGGACGAGATCGCGCGCACCGTGTGGCCCTACGTCGAGGGCAACCGCCTCAAACCGGTCATCGACCGCATCTTCCCGCTCGAAGAAGCCGCCGCCGCCCACGCACGGATGGAGGCGGGGGAGCATGTCGGCAAGATCGTGCTGGAGATGGCTGGCTAAACCTCGACGTCACCCTTGAGGCGGAGACCTACTCTCGTGTCTCGCACTTTTTCATTGACAAAACGAGCCAAATGGGATAAATGGCCCACCTCCCGAATTGGCAATGTCGCCGGTCTTTCTGATGCTCGAGTGACGTCTTTTCCAACGCCGGTGAAACGCGCCCTTCACGTGGTCCGCCGAGAGTCACGCAACTAAGTCAACCGAGTCAACCTGTCCGCCCAACATCATCGGCCGTCAGGCCGCTTCAGCGATCCGCTCGGCGGGCTGTATCGCCGCCAAATCATCGGCCATTTCGCGCTCGGCGACCCCGAGGTCGTAGCGCGCCTGCAGGTTGATCCATAGGTCGGGGCCGTTGCCGAGGTAGCGACCGAGACGGAGCGCGGTCGCGGCGGTGACGGGCTTCCGGGCATTCATGATGTCGTAGAGGTGCTGGCGCGAGATGCCGAGCGCCTTGGCGATCGCGGCGGTCGGCAATCCGAGAGCAGGCAGCACATCGCGGCGCAGGATGGTGCCGGGATGGACCGGCCGAAGCCCGGCGAGGAGCGAATTCGTCATGGCATGGCCCTCCTTGGCCTTAATGATAATCTTCAAGATCGACATCGTCCGCGTCCGGGGCTTCGAACGCGAACGTCAGCCGGTAATTCGCCGTCACGCGAACGCTGTAGCGAACCGGCTTCCCCTTGAGCGGATGGAAATACCAACCCGGCACGTCCATCTGCTCGGCAATGGTCGCCACATCCAGCGCGGTCAGCTGAGCCTCGATCCGATCAACCGCTGCGCCGCTTACCGGAAGCTTCGAGGCGTCGCCGTTCACCGCGAACAGCTTGAGCGGTTTGCTGCGAATGCTTCGGATCATACGACGATGTAAGCAATCAGCTTACGATTGTCAACGGATAGCTGACGAAGTGTCGTGTTGCCTTGAACTGGCGCTAGACTCCGCTTGCCCTTGCCGCCTGCTGAGCCTAAGTCGCCGCTCAACAGGCCGCTCCGGGAAGGGGCGGCCCTTCTTGTTTTCGGAGACCGTCGATGGCCCAGCCCCTCATGCCGCACGCGACCGCCGCCTGGCTGGTTGACAATAGCTCGCTCAGTTTCGAGCAGATCGCGCAATTTTGCGGGCTGCACATCCTCGAGATCCAGGCCATCGCCGACGACACCGCAGCGACCAAGCTGACCGGCCGCGATCCGGTTCGTGCCGGCGAACTGACCCATGAGGAAATCGAGAAGGGCCAGGCCGATCCCGATTACGAGCTCAAGATGCACAAGGAGCCGGACCCGGTGCGCCGCACCAAGGGCCCGCGATACACCCCGGTGTCGAAGCGCCAGGACAAGCCCGACGGCATCGCCTGGATCATTCGCAACCATCCCGAAGTGACTGACGGCCAGATCGGCAAGCTGATCGGCACGACGCGCACGACCATCGGCGCGATCCGCGACCGCAGTCACTGGAACATCGCCAACATCCAGCCGAAGGACCCGGTCACGCTCGGCCTGACGTCGCAGCGCGAGCTCGATGCCGCGGTGATCAAGGCGCAGAAGGCGGCCGGCACCCCGCCGCCGGTCGACACCCGCCTCGACAGCGACCGCGAGGCGCTGATCGTCGAGCTGCGCGCCGAGCGCGAGCAGCATGTCCGCGACGCCGAAGCGGCGCTGGCCGCGGCCGAGGCCGGCGAGGTCGATACCTCGGACGAGATCGTCCCCGGCATCAAGGACCCGTTCAAGCATTGATTCGCCGTTCGCGGCGGGCCAAGGTCGGGCGATGGAAAAAGGCGATATTGAGGGCTTGAGCTTCGAGGCGGCGCTGGCCGAGCTCGAGCAGATCGTCCGGGCTCTGGAGCAGGGCGCCGAGCCGCTCGACAAGTCGATCGAGCTCTACCAGCGCGGCGACCGGCTCAAGCGCCATTGCGAAGCGCGGCTCAAGGCGGCGCAGGCCAAGATCGACCAGATCTCGCTCGGCGCCGATGGCCAGCCGGCGGGCACGGCCCCGTTCGATGCTGGCTGAACCCTTGACCACCGTCGACCTCGGGCTGGAGGCGCGCCGCGTCGCGGCCGAAGTCGATGCCTTGTTCCTGTCCTATCTGCGCGATCCCGGCGACGGCCGCGACCGTCTGTTCGAGGCGATGCGCCACGCCGCGCTGGGCGGGGGCAAGCGCCTTCGCCCGCTGCTGACCGTCGCCGCCGCCCGGCTGTTCGGGATCGACGAGGAGCGCGCGCTGCGGGCCGGCGCGGCGATCGAGGCGATCCACGTCTATTCGCTGATCCATGACGATCTGCCGTGCATGGACGATGACGATCTGCGCCGCGGCAAGCCGACCGTCCACAAGGCGTTCGGCGAAGCGACGGCGGTGCTTGCCGGGGACTGCTTCCACGACCTGGCGTTCGAAATCCTCGCCGACGATGCCACCCACGAGGATCCGTTCGTCCGCGCCGAGCTGGTGGTCGAACTGGCTCGTGCCTCCGGGTTGAACGGCATGGGCGGCGGGCAGATGCTCGACCTCGACGCCGAAGGGCAGAGCCTCGACATTGGCGCCATCACCCGGCTGCAGCAACTCAAGACCGGCGCGCTGATCGAAGATGCCATCGAGGCGGCGTGCATCATGGCCAAGCTGCCGGCGCTCGCGCGGACGCCCTATCGCGGCTATGCCCACGACCTCGGCCTGGCGTTCCAGATCTGCGACGATTTGCTCGACGAGGACGGCGACGAGGCGTCGGCCGGCAAGCGCCTGCAAAAGGATGCCGCCGCCGGCAAGGCGACGTTCGTGTCGTTGCTCGGGCCGGCCCGGGCGCGGCAGCAGGCGCAAATGCTGGTCGACCAGGCGATCCTCCACCTCCATGGTCATGGCGCCGAGGCCGACCTGCTGCGGGTGATCGCCGGCTTCGTGTTGCAAAGGGACCGCTGATGGCTGGCAAGGTACGCGTCGGGGTTTATCCCGGGACCTTCGACCCGATGACGCTGGGGCATCTCGACATCATCCGGCGCGGCACCCATCTGGTCGACCGGCTGGTGATCGGGGTGACCACCAACCCGTCGAAAACGCCGATGTTCAGCGTCGAGGAGCGGCTGGTCATGGTCCGCCGCGAAGTCGCCGATTTGCCGACCGTCAGCGTGGTCGATTTCGACCTGCTGTTGATGGACTTCGCCGAGCGCGAAAGGGCGAGCCTGATCCTGCGCGGGCTGCGCGCCGTCGCCGACTTCGAATATGAGTATCAGATGGCCGGCATGAACCAGCAATTGAACGACCGCATCGAGACCGTCTTCCTGATGGCCGACGTCTCGCTTCAGCCGATCGCGTCGAAACTGGTCAAGGAAATCGCCCGCTACGGCGGCAATATCGAGCGCTTCGTCACCCCGGCGGTGGCGGCCGATGTCGCTCGTCATCTCGGCCACGCCGCGCCGGCAAGCAAATAGAACTGGAAAGCCAAGCGGCGCTGCGATAGGGCGTTTGTCCGACCGGGGGGTGGGAGTGTTTTATGAGTAAAGCCTTGTTCGCGCTACCCTTTCTGGCTCTCGGCCTGATTGCGGCCAAGCCGGTGCCGGTTGCCCCGACGGTGTCGGTGGTCGCGCCCGCCCAAGTCGCCGCCGACCCCGCCAATCGCTGGACGCTCGAGCTGTCGAACGGCGGCAAGGTCGTCGTCCTGCTGCGCCCCGACGTCGCGCCGCGCACCGTCTACCGGGTCCAGCAGCTGACCAGCCAGCACTTCTACGACGGCCTGCTGTTCCACCGCGTCATCGCCGGCTTCATGGCCCAGGGCGGCGACCCGCTGGGCACCGGCCAGGGCGGGTCGAAGCTGCCCAACCTCAAGGCCGAATTCAACGATCTGCCGCATGTCCGCGGGGTGGTGTCGATGGCCCGGGCCGATGCGCAGGACAGCGCCAACAGCCAGTTCTTCATCATGCTGTCGCCCAACTTCGGGCTCGACCATCATTACAGCGCGTTCGGCCGGGTCATCGAAGGCATGGCCGCCGCCGACACGATCGAGCAGGGCGAGCCGCCGGCCAACCCGACGCGGATCGTCCACGCCAGCCTCGGTGGCCCGCTCCCGGCCGCGCCGCCGGCCGCCGCCGAGCAACCCGCCGCCCCGGTCGCGGCCCCTCCTTCAGCAACGGCGGCCCCGGCAAGCGCTGTCGAGGCGCCGCCCGCCCGCTGATGCGCGTCGACCAATTTGACTTCGACCTTCCCGACGACCGCATAGCGCTTCGGCCCGCGCGACCCCGCGATTCCGCCCGGCTCCTGCTGATCGACGGCGATCGGATCGCCGACCGTCTGGTCAATGACCTGCCGCAGCTGCTCAACCCCGGCGACGTCCTGCTGTTCAACGACACCCGCGTCATCCCCGCCCAGCTCGAAGGGCGGCGCGGCGAGGCAAGCGTCGGCGCCACCCTGCACAAGCGCGCCGGCCTGCGCAGCTGGTGGGCGTTCGTCCGCAACGCCAAGCGCGTCCGCCTGGGCGACGTCATCGACTTCGGCCAAGGGGTGCGCGCCACCGCCGCCGAGCGCGACGAGGCCGGCGCCGTCCTGCTCGCCTTCCACGGCGAGGAGCCGGTCGAGCTGCTGCTCGATCGCGCCGGGCGGATGCCATTGCCGCCGTACATCGCGTCGAAGCGCCCGACCGATGCTGCCGACGCCGAGGATTATCAGACGATGTTCGCGCGCGAAGGCGGCGCCGTCGCCGCGCCGACCGCGGCGCTGCATTTCACCGACCGGCTGATCGAGGCGCTCGACGCGCGCGGCGTGCTGCGCGAGACGCTGACGCTCCATGTCGGCGCCGGCACCTTCCTGCCGGTCAAGGTCGACGACACCGCGCTGCACCGGATGCACGCCGAATGGGGCCGGATCGACGCCGCCGCGGCGGACCGCCTCAACGCCGTGCGGGCGGCCGGCGGGCGACTGGTCGCGGTCGGCACCACCTCGCTCCGCCTGGTCGAAAGCGCCGCCGACGAAGACGGGCGGATCCACCCGTTCGACGGCGACACCGCGATCTTCATCACCCCCGGCTACCGTTTCCGCGCGGTCGATGGCCTGATGACCAATTTCCATCTGCCGCGGTCGACCCTGTTCATGCTGGTCTCGGCATTGGTGGGGCTCGACACGATGAAGGCCGCTTACGCCCATGCCATCGCGGCGCAGTACCGCTTTTACAGCTACGGCGATGCGTCGCTATTGTTGCCTCGGCGCTAGCCCAGCCGCCCGTCCTTGACCTCGAGCCAGTGCGACAGGTCGCGGCCGAGGAACGCGCCGAGCTGCGCGATCTCGCCGTGCAGGCGGTCGCGGATATCCTGCTGCAGCGCGAGCGGCATCGGATGGCGCTGGAGCGGGACGCGGTTCCAGCGCAGTAGCCTCTTGCGGACGGAGAAGATCTTCTCCGTCACCGCATCCTCGCCGCCGCCGTCGAGCTTGCGTGCGCGCTGGCGGAAGTGCTTGCCGGCGAGGTAGTCGCGGGCGAACGCCGGGGGGCGCTTGAGCAGCCGCTGCAGCCAGCCGTGGCGGAAGCCCATGCTTTCGCGCTTGGGCGAGAAATCGGTGCCGGCGAACGGCTCCAGCCCAAGGAAGTCGACGAACCGTCGGTAGTGCGCCGCCGGGTCGGCGACGAGGTCGTCGAACAGCGACACGAAGCAGCGCTCGGCCCCGAACGCCTCGACGAACTGCGTCATATAGCTGCCGAACTTGCCCGCCTCGTCATAGCGAAGCCAGCGCGGATCGAGGCAGGAGCGCGGGATGCGGCGCCCGGCGGCGCGGTCGGGGATCGCCGCCCAGGCATCCTCGAATCGCTCGATCGTCTCGTCCCCGGTATAGCGCAGCCGCGCGTGGAGCGACGGCAGCATCGTCATCGGGTCGCGCACGGCGATGACGAACTTGGCGTTCGGCCATAGCTTGAGCGCCGGGAGCAGCATGTCGGGGACGTAGAGGTAGCTGACCGAGCCATCGACGCCGGTGTCGCGATCGGGGCCGCAGCCGGCGTAGAAGCGGTCGAGATATTCGCGCTCGATGACTTCGCGCAGCGCCGCCGTGCCGAGGCGCCGCAGGTCGTGCTGGACGAAGGTGTGCGGCTCCTTGACGAACGGGAAGCACACTCGCGGATGCTGCTTGAGCCAGTCGGCGAGGGTCGTCGTCCCGCACCGCGGCGCGCCGACGATGAACACGAAGTTGGGCAGGCTGGAGAGCTTCAAGCGCGGCGCTTTCAAGACAGCGGGAAAGCGCCCTCTAAGCGATGACGCGGCCCGCGCAAAGCAGGGCTGGCCGAACCCATTGTCGGCGCGGCGCGTTGACCCACCATGAAGACCCCGCTGATCCTGTCGATCCTGCTGGCCACCGGCGCCTGCCAGACCGTTCCCGTTGGCGGCGACGGCGGCGCGCTCGCCGGCAATTGGGGCGGCGACCATGTCGGCCTGACCCTCGACGCCACCCACGGCGCGCTCGAATATGACTGCGCCAGCGGGGAAATTGCCGGCCCCGTCGTCCCCGACCGCGCCGGCCGCTTCGTCGCCAGCGGCGTGCACATCCCCGGCCACGGCGGGCCCGACCGCATCGATTATGTCCCACCGCGCAAGCGCGCGACCTATGCCGGGCAGGTGACCGGCGACCGGATGGTGCTGACGGTGCGGGTCGAGGACGGCGTGCTGATCGGCCCGCTGACGCTGGTTCGCGGCGCCGAGCCGCGGGTGTTTCGCTGCCTCTAGCCGGCGAAATAGCTCCATAGCAGCCGCGCCGTGAGGCCCAGCGACAGCGTTACCAATAACGGCCGGATCACCCGCGCGCCGAACTTCATCGCGGTGTGGCTGCCCAGCCATCCGCCAGTGATCGATCCCGCCGCCATGGTCAGGCCGAGCAGCCAGTACATCTTGCCCGACAGCGCGAATACCAGCACGCTGGCCAGGTTGCTGGTGAGGTTGAACAATTTGGTCAGCGCGGTGGCGCGGGTCAGGCCCAGCCCGCGCAGCGCGACCAGGGTGGTGGTGTAGAAGCTGCCCACCCCCGGCCCGAAGAAACCGTCGTAGAAACCGAGCGCGGCACCGATCGGATGGTAGGCGCCGACGCCGATGCGGACATGCGCGTCCTCGTCGGTCATGCGCGGCGAGACGATGACATAGAGCGCCACCGCCATCAGCAGCAGCGGGATGACCAGCCGCAGCGAGTCCGCCTTGACCAGCTGCACCGCCGCGACCCCGGCCGCCGCGCCGATGAAGATGAACACCAGGGTCAGGCGATAGGCGCGCCAGTCGACCAGCCCCTTGCGGCCGTAGTTCCAGCAGGCGGTGGCGGTGCCGAACATCGACTGCAATTTGTTGGTCGCCAGCGCATTCAACGGCGGCACCCCGGCGAACAGCAATGCCGGCATCATGATCAGCCCGCCGCCGCCAGCGATGGCGTCGACGAAGCCGGTCAGCACGGCGGTCGCGGTCAGCGCAGCATAGACCCACGGTTCGATCATGCCCGCGGCTGTAGCGAGGCGCGCCGACAGCCGCTAGGGAGCCACCATCATGACCCGCTTCGCCTTCACCATCGCCGCTACCGACGGCGCTGCCCGCACCGGGGCGATTGCGATACGGCGCGGCGACATCCGCACCCCGGCGTTCATGCCGGTCGGCACCGCGGCGACGGTCAAGGCGATGAAGCCCGACGGCGTGCGCGGGTCGGGCGCCGACATATTGCTCGGCAACACCTATCATTTGATGCTCCGCCCCGGGGCCGAGCGCGTGGCGCGGCTCGGCGGGCTGCACAAGTTCATGCACTGGGATCGCCCGATCCTGACCGACAGCGGCGGCTATCAGGTGATGAGCCTGGGCGAGCTGGCCAAAGTCAGCGACGAGGGGGTGGCCTTCCGCAGCCACCTCGACGGAAGCCGCCATACGCTGTCGCCCGAACGCTCGGTCGAAATCCAGCGGCTGCTGGGCAGCGACATCGTCATGCAGTTCGACGAGCTGGTGCGGCCCGACGTGGCGCCGGCGCAGCAGCGCGCGGCGATGGACCGATCGATCCGCTGGGCCCGGCGCAGCCGCGATGAATTCGACCGCGGCGGGGCTCATGCCGAAGGGGCGGCGCTGTTCGGCATCCAGCAGGGCGTGCTCGACGAGACGATGCGGCGGCAATCGGCCGAGGCGCTGATCGACATCGGCTTCGATGGCTATGCGGTCGGCGGGCTGGCGGTTGGCGAAGGGCAAAAGGCGATGCTCGCCTGCCTCGACTTCGCGCCGGGCCAGCTGCCGGCCGACAAGCCGCGCTATCTGATGGGGGTAGGCAAGCCCGACGACATCGTCGAGGCGGTGCGGCGCGGCATCGACATGTTCGATTGCGTGCTGCCGACGCGGTCGGGGCGGACCGGCCAGGCGTTCACCGCCGACGGGCCGATCAACCTGCGCAATGCGCGGTTCGCCGAGGACCCAGAGCCGATCGAGACGGATTGCCCGTGCCCGACCTGCCAGGCGGCGTCACGCGCCTATGTCCACCATCTGGTGCGGTCGGGCGAGATCCTTGGCGCGATGCTGATGACCGAGCATAATCTGTGGTTCTACCAGCGGCTGATGGAGGGCCTGCGCGAGGCCATCGCCGAACAGCGCTTCGCCCAGCATGCCGCGCAATTTCTCGAGCGATACCGTGCTCCTGCGAAAGCAGGAGCGTAGCCCGGTTCAGGCGCGAGCGTGCAGCCTCACAGCGCTCCTGCATTTCGCAGGAGCACATATGTCTGGCTTAGCTAGCGCCGAACTGGAGGAACGACGGCACCGGGCCGTTCCACGCCGGCTCGGCGTCGTCGGCGGTGCCGGGCTCGACGGTCGGGCGGTACTCGTCGCCCTCGTCGGCTACTTCGGGGAGCGGGATGGCCTTTTTCGCCGCCGGCGCGCGCTTTTCAGGCGCCGGAGCGGCGGCGACCGGTTCGGGACTTGCTTCGCCGCCCACCGGCTTGCGCCCGCGGCCGCCACGGCTGCGCGAGCGGGCAGGGCGGGCCTCTTCGCGGACTTCGGGTTCAGGCTCGGGCGCGGCGGCCGGCTCGTCCGATCCGACGCGGCGGATCTTGAGGCCGGTCAATTTCTCGATCGCGGCGACCGCTTCGGCGTCGCCCGGGGTCGCCAGCGTGTAGGCGATGCCGGTCATGCCGGCGCGGCCGGTGCGGCCGATGCGGTGGATGTAGTCGTCGGGCTGCCACGGCACGTCGAAGTTGATGACGTGGCTGACGCCCTTCACGTCGAGGCCGCGGGCGGCGACGTCTGAAGCGACAAGGATGGTGATGTCGCCCGACTTGAAGCGGTCGAACTCGGCGATTCGCGAGGACTGGTCCATGTCGCCCTGGATCTGGCCGACCGCGAAGCCCGAGCGCTTGAGGCTGGTATACAGCTCGCGCACCGTGACCTTCTTGTTGGAAAAGACGATGGCGTTGCGAAAACCCTCTTCGCGCAGGATGTGGCGCAGCGCGTCGCGCTTCTTCGGGCCGGGGACGATCACCAGGCGCTGGTCGATGTTGATGTTGGCGGTCGCCGGGCGGGCCACCTCGATCGTCTTGGGATCGACCAGGAACTTGGCCGCCAGCTTCTGGATCGGCGGCGGCATGGTCGCCGAGAACAACAAGGTCTGGCGGTTCTTCGGCAACTTGGTGCAGATTTCCTCGATGTCGGGGATGAACCCCATGTCGAGCATGCGGTCGGCCTCGTCGATCACCAGCAAATTGCAGTCGTTGAGCATGATCTTGCCGCGGCCGAACAGGTCCATCAGCCGACCCGGCGTGGCGATCAGCACGTCGACGCCCTTTTCGAGCGCTTTCACCTGGTCGCCCATCTGCACGCCGCCGATGAGCAGGGCCATCGAGAGCTTGTGATACTTGCCATACTTGACGAAGTTCTCGGCCACCTGGGCGGCGAGTTCGCGGGTCGGCTCGAGGATCAGGCTACGCGGCATGCGGGCGCGGGTGCGGCCTTCGGCGAGGATGTCGATCATCGGCAGGACGAAGCCGGCGGTCTTGCCGGTGCCGGTCTGGGCGATGCCGACCAGGTCCTTGCCCATCAGCACTGACGGGATGGCGCCCTTCTGGATCGGGGTGGGCACATCGTAGCCGCTGTCGCTGATCGCGCGCAGCAATTGGTCGGAGAGGCCGAGATCGGCAAAAGCCATTCAAAAAATCCGGATGATAAAGCGGGGGCGGCAAGTCGCCGCGCCCAAGTCGCCGCGCTACGCGCTGACGAGGCAAAATGTCAAGGAAAGCTAGTGTTTGGTGGTGAGGTAGTTTCAAGACCCTGTTAGGGAAAGTTGACACTCACATCTGGGATTTTCGGACTGGGCGGGCGGCGCTAGGCCTCCACGACAAGGTGTATGCGGTTCGTGGGAACCAGAACACCGCGAATGAGCCCGTCTTGGTCAGCGTCAGTAGCGCACCCTGCGATGAAGCGGCTGCGCGAGGCAAGCTCTAACAGATCACAGAGATTGTTAGCCGGGAGGTCTAATTCAAGAGCTTCGGGTGACCCAATCAGAAATACCCGGAAAGCGCTCACTGGCCTTCGCCCTCAACGCCGACGACCGAAGGTGGTGAGCGTATTGTAGTCGCCTATGCACAGGCGACACTCAGAGTGATGGTCGGGCTCAGCAGAGGCGGCAAAGGCAACGGCCTCCTTCAACGTTGCGAAGCCCGTCCACACTCCTCGACCGGCAGTTCCGCCCTTCTTGCCAAGCCCATTGTTGCAGGCGCTGCAGTCCGCTGCGTGAATCTTTGCTCTTCGCTGGTAGGCGCTGTGAGCAACCCAGAAGGGGAGTGAGCCGTCCAAAACTTCAACAGTGGCGGCGTCGGAATTATCATTCGACGCGAGGCGACCAGCGGCTTTGAACTCATCGGACGCCGCGATAAGTTCGTCAATTGACCAGATGTGTTCAGTCAAACCAGCGGCCATGGCGGCGCTCTCTCGTTTTTGCCACTGCTTTGAACCATCACGCGGGCGCATAGGGGACGGTTGCCAGCAATAGTTACGATAGGTCCTCAGGATCGCAATGGACCGCTCGTGAAACAGCCTGTCCTTCGAGAAGCCGTTCGTTTTCCTTGTGAAGCGCCTGTTAGCCTGCCGCATGAATCCATTTTCACGCTCGATGCGCCACGTGTCCACGTCGGCAAAGTCTGGATCGCCGCTAATGCGCTCTTTGATTGCTCCTTTATATCGAGCACCGGGCAGGACTTCCCCAGTCTTTGGATCGACCTTGGTGTAGAGTTTGACGAGCCTTCCAGCGTTAATTTCCTGCCCGAAAGCTAAGTCTATGGCGTCCACGTAAGCCTTGTGACCGTCTACAGCGAGAGTGGTCTTTACCGCCAAGTTGCCCTGCTCATCATGCAACAACCTCTTTTTCAGCTTCCGCATGAAGATTGTTGCATCACGCGCCTGCCGAGTGCCGACGTGGGTGGTGAGTACGAGTTTAGTGTCCTTGTCGATTGCCATCCAAAGCCAAGACACACCTCTTTCCTTGCGGTCTTCTGGCTTTTTCACAGAGCCTCGGTCGTTCTCGCCGATAAAGGCCCACATCTCGTCAGCTTGAATAATCTCGGCGGGAACCGGCGCTTCATTTTCGCAGAAGTGAATTGCCCAATCCCCGACCTCTTCGAGGATGCGCTTGACGGTGCCAAACGGTTTGCCAAAGACGCGTTCGCACGATGGAAAACGTGAAGGGGATGCTGACTTACTCGAAAGGTGCATTCCGAAATCAGATCGAAGCAGCTTTCCGCGAAATTGGATACCGCACGGACTTTGCAACGGTTTGCGCCGCTGATTATGGCGTGCCTCAGCTACGTCACAGAGTCCTATTCATCGGGACCTGCGATGATGACATCGATCTGACATTCCCTCTGCCGACTCACGGCAACGGGCCGGGACTCAAACCGTACGTCACGTTAACCGACGCGATCGGCGATTTGCCGTTGCTGAAAGGGGACTACAAGCGGGAAGAATGGGAATATCGATCACCCGCCGCGTCGGATTTCCAACGTTATTGCCGAGTTGGCGCTCCCAAAAAGGTAACGTTGCACCTCTCAAGTGCGCTGTCGGGGCAAGCCGGAAAGCTGGCGAAATATATCAAACCCGGTGAAGGCCTTCGGGCCGTCCCTGTCCACGCTCTTCCGGATCGCTTCAAAAAAATGAGGCGTATTAGCACAGGGGCTCTGCGCCGAGACTGCACCACTCTCTACCATCGGCTTGATCCCCAGCGCCCCTCCTACACAATCACCTGCTTTTATCGAAACGTCGCTTCTGGCCCGTTCTTGCATCCGCACGAGGATCGTTCGTTGTCTCATAGAGAGGCGGCGCGGCTTATGAGCTATCCGGACCGATACAAGTTCGGGGGGGCGAACTTTACGCGGCAGATTGGAAACAGCGTCCCACCGCTTATGGGTAAAGCTATCGGGGAGTGTTTGGCTCGATCGCTTCATGGAGTCGCCGTTGAGCCTTCATTAGCGGAAGCGGCCTGAGCACGTGCCGCATATCCGGCCGGAAAGGGTCGTCCACGCACTGCACAACCTTGACGAATGGCGGAAGGCTGTCTCGCATCAAGGCTCCATGCACGTGCTACCTCTGCTCGCGCTACTTGAAAGCGGTGCCACACCCGGCATTCCCACTGTGTTCAACGAAAGACCCGGTGAATATGAGTTCTGGGACAGGTATTTTCGCTTAAACGACGAAAACGATGCAAAGCCTTATTTCAACCCGATCTCGCTAAAAAGAGCTGAAAAAAACTATCCGCACAGCAACTCGGCGACCATCCGCAAAAACACGTTCGATCTCAAATGGCACGGAGCCCGGCGAGAGGTGCAGAACGGCGGGGACCATTGGACTTTGGCCGACGATTACGCTGACATCGTGCGCGACACCGTATTGACGAAAGCTGGAGCCGTGACCCGAGTGCCCTTGGTTGATCTCGCAGCGGTGATGCTAAGGGACCAAACATTTCCGGACGGAGCCGACGCCAGGTCGCTTGAAACGGCCTTCAGAGCCACGTTTCCTCAATCCGATGACGAATACTCCAAATTGTTCGCCTTTGTTGATGAAGATGCGGACCGCCTCTTTCAGACTGATCCTCCTCCCAATGGCTATGACGAAGCGATTAAGAGCGCGCTTAATGAGATTGACCCTAAATCAGACCGGCTCCCCCAGCCATCGCAAGTCGTTGAAGAGCTGGAGAATGACGATCCTGTTGTCCTTCAAGTTCAGCAAATTCTCGGCATGGGGACGTCAGGCATCATCTTGGCTGGGTCGCCGGGCACCGGCAAATCTTACTACGCCAAGCGGCTGTCGCGCCAGTTGACGGTAGACAATGATAGAGACACCTTTCGAGTCCAATTTCATCCTTCCTATGGCTACGAAGATTTCGTTGAGGGCTACGCTCCAGAGCAAAACGCGACCTCCGGCTTCAAGATCATCGACAAAATCTTTCTTAGCGTGTGTGATCGCGCCCGAGAGGTTAAGACCTTAGTGGTGCTCGTCATCGACGAGATCAATCGCGGCGACCCCGCGCGGGTGTTCGGTGAGCTCCTTACCTATCTTGAGAAGGAATACAGGGACCAAACCTTCGCGCTGCCTTTCTCAGGTAAGTCCGCAAGCATCCCCCCCAATCTGCTGATTATCGGCACGATGAATCCCCACGATCGTAGTGTTAGCCACATCGATGCAGCATTCGTTCGCCGGTTCGACCACATCGAGATGGCTCCATCTAGAGAGGTCGTTGAGTCACTTTTAGAAGAGTCTGGCGGCTTTTCAGCCGAGCAAGTTAAGCTCGTCGGCGAGTGGTTCGACCGCGCTCAGATTATGGTCCCATTTGGGCTTGGCCATTCCTTTTTCGCGGGCGTGAAGGACGTGGACGGGCTCAAGTTAGTATGGCGGTACCGAATGCGGCCAACGGCTGCGACCGCCATCGAAGTCAATGAGGGGAGGATGGCTGACCTTACCGCCAGCTTTGAAGCCCTTTTGAAGCGGCTAGAAGGCCAAGGTGGTGACGGTTGAGGTAGTCGAGTGCGAGGAATTCGGCGAGATTGAGGTTCGCATTTCTCGCCTGCTCGCAAACGGGGAATTGGCGCTCGACCCCCGCATTCACAACCGAGGATATCTGAACATCTCGCTCGCCAAGGGGCAGGTCGTTTTTAGAGCTGATCGACACGTCGGGCTGATCCCGATCAATTCCTCCTTCGCCGTGCGAGTGCGTCCGCGAGCTTCGATCGCCAATCTCTCATATATGATTGCCCGATCGGGTGTCGCTCCGGTCGCCATCCCAGCGTATTCCCGTGGCTATCTGCCTCGCTTCGAAGGCGCAGCCAACGTGGAGCGCGTCTATCGTCAATCATTTCTTCTAGGACTCAACCGCGTTGTCGAACGCGGTTTGATGAAAGCCTACTTGGAGCAAGAAAACCCTCCAAAGTGGCGAGGCCGGTTCCTTGTCTCCGAGACGGTTAAGAAGCACGCCTCCAAGGGCATAAAATACAAGCAGGAGTTTTCTTTCAGCACCCTGTCGCTTTCCTCGATTGAGAATATCGCGCTTAGGGCGGCACTGGACCAGCTAACGAGATGGCTTGAGGCCAATGACAGACACAGCCCGGACTTGGCTGAGGCTAAGAGACTTCAAAGCCACTTCGTGGTCGTAAAAGAGTGGCAGGAGCCTGCTTCAACGCTCGTTTCAAAGCTGGGCCGAAGGATACCACTCTTACCCCCGCAGCTCGCCTACTATCGTGATCCGCTATGGATGGCTTTTCTAATGCTTCAACGGGCTCTGCCAGACGTTGGGGCGGACGGGTCAGTCGCCTTGGACTCCCTTATCACCGACGTTTCAAAGGTATTCGAGGCTTACGTGCGGCGAGGGCTTGTGGATCGGGCTGATCGAGAAGGCTGGAAGGTAGCGGACGGCAACCTCAAACCTTCGTCGTTCTTCACTGACAATGGGGCCTATGAGGTGAGGCCGGATATTGTGATTTCCGCTCAAGGTAAGCCGATCGCGGTTCTCGATGCGAAGTACAAGTTGAGGCCCAAGGAGACCGACCGGTATGAACTGCTGTCGTTCATGGACGCTTTGGGCGTTGAGCAAGGAGCCTTCGTCTGCCCGGCGATAGGACAAGAGAGGTCCGGCTACATCGGAACGACAGGGAGTGGAAAGCGAATGTCGCTCCTCCGCTTTGATCTCTGTGCTGTTGACCCTCAGCAGGAAGAAGAGCGCTTCTTTGGAAACGTGCGAAAGCTGGCGTTGGGACAGCAAGACTTCGATTGATGGAGAGTTTCCCTAACAGGGTCTTGAAACTACCTCACCACCTAGTGTTTGAGCTTGGCCTCGAGGGTGCGGAATTGCTCGATGCGGCAGCTTCCGCCCATCCTTGAGCGGATCTCCTCGCGCTTGGCGCAGATGCGGTCATCCTCCGACTGGAGGTAGAAGCCGCCGTAGAAATCGAGCGCCGGGCAGTCGTCGTCGATATTGGCGCGGATGCGGCTGCGGTCGGCCATGACGAAATCGATCGACGACGGACCCGACAGCATGGCGCCGGCGATCGACCGCGAGGCGAGGCATTTGGGCCCCTTGTGCTCGACCCATTCGAACGGCAGCCGCGGCGGCGCCGGGCGGACGGGAACACGCAATATGATCATATCCTCGATCACCACCCGGCGGACCTCGGGCGGCTGCTGAGCGTCGCCCGGCCCGCCAAGCGCGGCAAGCCAGGCGGACAGCGCCGTCAGAAAGGCAGTAAGGCTCATCGGGGAAAGACCATGACCAGGCCGGGGTTGGCCGACAAGGGTTGAATAGGTGATGAACTCGGGCGCCGCCCGCGGACCCTGGAGCAACGACGCTGCTGCTGCTTGCGCTGAGGCCGCTGCCCTTTTAGAGGCATTTGCCTAACCCGACCGCAGGGACTCGCCGCGCCGATGCCGGCCCCTGCCACCTTTTGTGGAGTATGATCCGATGGCGAGCCAAGCGCCGAGCAACCTGCCCCTCCTGTACCGCGGGCTCGAGCCAATCCAGCGCCAGGTCCATGGCGGCAAGAATTTCCGCCGCCTCGACACCATCGACGGCCTGTCGACGACCCATGCGATTCCCCTGACGGTCGACGAATTCGCGCTCGCCCAGCGGGTCTACCCGATCATCTTCTCGTCAGGCGACAACCCGGTGCCGCTGGCGCTGATGGGCCTGCACGAAGGCACCAACACCTTCTTCGGCGCCGACGGCAACCTGATCGAGCCGACCGCCTACATCCCGGCCTACATCCGCCGCTACCCGTTCCTCCTTGCTCGGCTCAACGAAGGCAGCGACCAATTGTCGCTGTGCGTCGACCCGACCAGCGGCGCGATCGTCGACGGCGGCAAGAAGGCCAAGGGCGAGCCTTTGTTCGACGGCGAGGAGCCGTCGCCCCAGGTCAGCGAGATCCTCAATTACTGCGAGCAGTTCGAGCAGGCCGGCCACCGCACCGCCGCCTTCATGGAAGAACTCAAGGGCCACGGCCTGCTGATGGAGGGCGAAGTCGCCATCCAGCCCGAGGGCCAGGAGCAGCCGTTCATCTATCGCGGCTTCCAGATGGTCGACGAGGACAAGTTCCGCGAGCTGAGCGGCGACAAGCTCAGGAAGATGAACCAGAGCGGCATGCTCGGCATCATCATGGCGCATCTGTTCAGCCTGTCGCTGGTGCGCGACATCTTCTACCGCCAGGTGATGCAGGGGACCGGCCCCGAAGCGCTCAAGTCCGAAAGCGAAGTCGCCACCGCCGAGGCGTGAGCGGCGCGCGACGGGCCGAGCGCGGCGCCGCTTGAACGCGGCCGCGGCGGGCCCATCTCAGGATGCGTACCGGCCCGGCATCCCCCTTGCCGCCCGGTCGCGCACCTGATCGTGCGTTCCTCCCTGAACCTGGGCCGTCCTTAACCGGGCGGCCCATTTTTTGCGGGATCCAAATAAGCTGTTTCATAGGGGCCCCGCGCGTCGGCGTGTCTGCACTCCACCCCTTACTCCGCGGCCATCGCCTCCACCCCTGCCACCGCCTCCCCCAGCCCGACCGCCAGCGCGGCGATGAGGGTGGCGACGCGTTCGAAGCCGGGGCCGGGGGTGCGGGCGTCGCGCTGGCAATAGGCGCTGCGGTCGATCTCGACCTGGAGGGCGTGGACGTTGGCCGCGGGGCGGCCGTGGCGGGCGACGATATGCCCGCCGGCGTAGGGCACATTGTGGGCGACGGTGAAGCCGCGACCCTCGGCGATTTGCATCGCCAGCGCGGCGAGCCACGGCGCGCCGCTGCTGCCGTGGCGGTCGCCGACGACGATCTGCGCCTGCCCGGGGCGGTGCGGCATCGAGTGGAGGTCGAGCAGCAGCGCGCTGTTGTGGGTGGCGCGGAGGCCGGCCAGCGCCGCCGCGATCGCGGCGTGGAACGGGCGGTGGGCCTGGTCGAGCCGGGCCTCGACGTCGGCGCGGCTGAGGCGCCGGCGCCACAGCGGGCCGTGGCAGGCGGTGCGCGACGGGATGAGGCCGAGGCCAAGCCGCGCGCGACCTTCGGCGGGGGCCGGCGGGGCGCCGTCGATGAGCGCCGGATCGAGGTCGTCCTCGGCGCGGTTGCAGTCGATCATTGCGCGCGGCGCCTGCGCGATCACCGCGGCGAAACCGGCAGCGAGCGCGCGCCACGCCAGCCGGTCGACCAAAGGATCCTCGAGCGGCTCGAGCGCGGCGCGGCCGTCATGGGCGCTCGCCGCCAGCCACTGCGGGTAGTCGCGCCCGGCGTGGGCGATTGACAGCAGCAGCGGCCAGCCGTTGCGGGCGGGGTGCAGGGCCGGGGCGGGAAGGGCGGGATGGGGCAAGCATCAAGCGCTAACCGTGCCAGCGAGGGACATCAACCGGGGGTTTGCGGGTTGTGGCTGGAAAATCTTAAATCATGGGCGCATAGAATGACGACGATGATCAGGATCCTCCTTGCCGAAGACGATACGTCGATGCGCGAATATCTTCAGCGCGCGCTGACCCGTGTCGGCTATGATGTCGAAGCCGTCGGCTGCGGCACCGAGGCGATGCCGCTGCTCGAGGCGGGCAAATACGACTTGCTGCTGACCGACATCGTCATGCCCGAGATGGACGGCATCGAGCTGGCCCAGAAAGCCAGCGCGATCGACCCCGCCATCCGCGTCATGTTCATCACCGGCTTCGCCGCGGTGGCGCTGCAGGGCGGGCGGACGGCGCCGGAAGCCAAATTGCTGTCCAAGCCGTTCCATCTGAAGGACCTGGTGTCCGAGGTCGACCGGCTGTTCCAGACCGAGGACCAGCACGGGCGCCTGTGATCCCTCAAAGTGGTACTTTGAGGGAGGGGAGCGGAATGGCTCCAGCCCGAACTAAATTCGGGCTTCACCATGAGTCAGGGGTTGTTGGTGCAGGGAGGCTTGCGCGCGCTGGCGGGCGGCCTTAAAGGCGCGCTTGCAATCGCCTGCCGCACCCCCGGCGGGATCGACGAGTGGGCGTGTAGCTCAGTGGTAGAGCACTGTGTTGACATCGCAGGGGTCGCAAGTTCAATCCTTGCCACGCCCACCATTTTTATAGCTTGAAACCAACGACGTAGCTGACGGCGCCGCCCGAGCCGCGCGGGCTCGGGCGGGGCCGGTCGGTCAGAAGCGGACGATCAGCTTCATGTTGGCGGTCTCGCTCTTGACCCGGTCGCCGTAGAGACCCTTGACGCCGATCTGGATGGCGGCGTTGCTGTTGGCCTGAACCTCCAGGTTGGCGCCGAGCAGCAGCGTGTCCTTGTCGATCAGTGTGCGGATCATCGCCGGGTCGGACCCGTCGGGTGACCCGACCAGCCGGATCGGGGCGACGATCTTGCCCTTGTCCGACACCTGATAGCCGATGGTTCCCGAGACCTTGAACGCGCCGCTCTTGACGCCCGCGGTCAGCTTCGGGGTGGCCGACAGATACCAGTCCGAGGTGCCGCCGCTGCGTGCGCCGGTGCCGTCGAGGCCGGTTTCGGCAAAGTCGCCGATGGTCATGCGAACCGCCTGGAGGTCGATCGCCGGGGTGGCGAACAGCTTGCCGCTCGACAGCGTGAAGCCGAGGCCGGCGTTGGCGCCGATGTAGCGCGTCTGGATATTGGCGTGGCCGACGCCCGGGTCGAAGATATTCTGGTAGCGGCTGGTGCGGTAATGCTGGCTGCCGAGGCTGACCGCCAGGGTGGCTTCGCCGCGGTCGTCGGCGAACAATTTGCCGACGCCCAGCCCGGCGTGGAAGCCGAACCCGCCGACGCCCTTGGTGCGGCCGCCCGAGGCGTCGAGGTTGCCGATGTCGTCGAGGCCGAGCGAGCCGCCGATGCGCCAGCCGTTGCCGGCCGAGACGGCGCCGCCGAGGCGGAGCCGCGCCGAGCCGGCGAAGTCGACGTCCATTTCGCCGCCTTCACGCTCGAGGCGGTGGCCGTCGACCCGTCCGTAGATGCATTTGGCGCCGCGCGTGTCGGCCGTCCGGCAGCCGACCACGTCGGTGCCGAAATCGCGCGCCGAATCGAGCTGAATGATGGTCGGCGCGAGCAGCGATTCGGGGTCGAGTTCGGCGAAGATGGCGGCGTAGACATCTTCCTGTCCGGCGGTGAGGTTGCCGATCAGCGCGAGCAGCCGGCCAATGCCGCTGGCCCCGCCGACCGTCACCGACGAGTCGAGGTTATGGCCGATCTGCTGCTCGTTATAGTTGAGGAAACCCTGCCCGAAGTTGGTCGCCAGGGTGAGGTGGATCCCGGCCGGATTGGCGAGGATGCCATAATCGATGGCGATGGTGTCGAGCGGGTTGAGGCCAAGGTCGGTGCCGCCGGCGCCGGTCGAAATCAGCGTCACCGGATGGTTGTTCTCAAGCCAGGTGAGGGTGATGTTGGCGATGCCGTCGACCACCGCACTGCCGGTGGCGTCGATGCGGTCGCTGGCATAGGGGCCGAAGGCGACGTCGTAATTCATCGACCCGCTCGCCGACTGGCGGAAATTGCCGTCCAGCGCGACGTGGCTGATCACCGACGTCCCGACCAGAAGGTCGGTCTTGGGGTTGATGATGACCGGCAGGGCGAAGGTCTCGCCATTGAGCAGGTCGATGGGGAGGCGGCTGGCCGCAAGCCCCATCAGCAAGCTGCCGTCATTGTCGAACAGGCCGCTGCTGCCGACGCCGTCGCGCAGATCGAGCGTGTCGATCGTCAGGAAGGTCGCGCCAAGGGCGGTGTGGACGAGGTTAGTGCCGCCGCCGAGCAGCACATTGCCGACGGTCAGGCCCTCATTCTCCAGCCGGTCGTTGCCGGTCGTGCCGGTCATCGCCCGACCGGATACCGCCGACAGGCTGCTTTCGATGGTGACGATGTTGTTGAGCCCGCCATCGAGCGCGATGCCGGTGCCCGTGCCGCTGCCGCCGCGGACGTTGCCGGTGGCGCCGATGAGGATGTTGCCGCCGCCGAGGCTGCCGAGGCTCTGCGCGAGGATCGCGGTCGAGTTGAGGCCCCAGGCGATGATCCCGCCATCGATGCCGAGCTCGATCGCCCCGCCGCGGCCGACGCCGCCGGCGGTGCCGGCGAACAGCCCGTCGATGTAGCCGCCGCCGCCGCCGAGGCTCTGCGCGAGGATACCGTCGGCATTGTCGCCAAGCACGGCGACATCGCCGGTCTGGTCGAGGATGATGGCGCCGCCATTGCCGCTGTTGGCGCTCGACAGCGTCAGGACGGGGTTGGTGCCGGCGCCGAACAACGCGCCGCCGCCGCCGCCGATCGACTGCAGCAGGATGCCGTTGGCGGCTTCGCCCTGCGTCAACACCTGGCCATTGTTGTGGACGGTGACACTGCCGCCGTTGCCGCTGGCGCCGGCCTGCCCGCCGAGGATCACCGAGGTCGCGTGGAGGCCGTCAAGGACGACCGCACCGCCGCCGGCGCCGATCGACTGGACGATCAGGCCGTTGGCATGCGCGCCGGCGGTCGAGAAGCCGCCGGTGAAGCTGAGGTTGACCGCGCCGCCGTCATTGCCGCTGCCGCCGGTGGCGCCGAGCGAAACGATGGCCGGCGGGAGCGCCGGGGGCACGACCAGGGCGCCGACCGCGTTGGCCTGCTGCCAACCCTGGACGTGCTGAGCGCCCGCGACCGAGGTGAGCGTTGCCGGGGGCGGGGTGATGTCGCCGACGTGGGCGATGGCCGAGCCGCCGCCGCCGCCGATCGATTGGACCAGCGTGCCGTGCGAGAAGTCCTTGGTCGTGAACACCGCGCCGGTCTGGGTGCGGGTGACGATGCCGCCGTCGGAATTCGACGTGCCAACCGCGCCGAGGCCAAGCCGGACGCTGTTGATGATGTCCGGGTCTTCGGTCTCCAGGTTGACCAGCGCCGACCCGCCGCCGCCGCCGATCGATTGCAGCAGGACGCCGTATGACGCCTTGCCGATGGTGACGATCTGGCCGGCGTGGGACGAGGTGATGTCCGCGCCCGAACTGTTATTGCTGTCCTTGGCGCCGAGCCCGACCGCATAGATCACCTGCGCCGAGACCGAGCCGGCCAACGGCGGGGGGGTGACCAGGACGGCGCCGAGATCGAGCTTGCCGCCGCCGCCGCCGACCGAGCGGATGGTGGTGCCGGAGCCATAGTCGCCACCGGCGCCGATGGTGCCGGTGATGGAGACGTTGACCTTGCCCGCATTCATCGAGGTCGCGCCGTCCGCGCCGACGCGTGCCGCGACGATCACCGGGTCGACCGGGCGGTTGGTCGGCTCGCCCTTGACCAGGTTGGGGATGCCGGTGAGTGCGCCGAGATCGGGCGCCGGGATGTTGACGTCGGGGATCAGGCCCGAAATCGACGGCATGGAGATTCCGCTCATGTCGAAGTGGATGTGGCCGCCACCGCCGTTGATGCTTTCAGCGACGATCGCCTGCGAACCTGCCCCAGTGACGGTAATGTCGCCCGAATGGATCACGTCCACCTGCCCACCGACACCCGACGAGCCGCCACCGATGGCGCCGACTAGCAGGGCCATGAGATTGGAGGCGACCAGCGTCTTCACGTCGCCGGTCAGGGCGATGCCCATCCCGGCATTGCCGCCGCCGCCACCGATCGATTGGGCGACGATGCCGTCGGCATTCTTGCCGGTCGTGATGATCCGGCCGCTGTTGGTGACCGAGACGTGGCCGCCGTCATTGCCATCGCCGCCGATGCCGCCGATCGAGATCAGCGGGGATTTGCTCTTCGCCTTCATCAGGACGTTGGTCGACAGGACCAGCCCGCCGTTGCCGCCGCTTCCGCCGATCGACTGCGCGAGAATGCCGATGCTGCCGTCGCCGGAGGTGCGGATGAGGCCGCTGTTGTCGACCAGGACTTCGCCGCCGATGTTGCCGTCGCCGCCGCCGCCGCCGAGGTTGAGCCCGATCGAGACGCTTTCCTTGTTGCCCGTGCTGACCGCGATCGAGGCGATCGACGAGCCGTTGCCACCGCCGCCGCCAAGGCTTTGCGCGAAGATGCCGTGCGCTTCCATGCCGCTGGTGATGATGGTGCCTGAATCGGCGACCCCGGCCACCGCCGCGTTGACGACGTTGACCGTGTTGCCGAGGCCGCCCGACCCGCCGCCGCCGCCAATGGCGATCTGCAGCGCGTTGGTTTCGCCCGACTCCGCCTTGAGCAGGGTCAAGTTGGATACCGAACCCGCGTCGCCGCCGCCGCCGCCGATCGAATTGGCGCTGATGCCCGACGCGCCCGCGCCGGTGGTCACGATGAGCCCGCGATTGATGACATCGACTCGGCCGGCCAGATTGCCGTCACCGCCACCACCGCCGATCAACAGGTTGAACGTGTTGATCGACTTGGCGTTCTGGACTTCGACATTGTAGGTCGCGCCGCCAATGCCGCCGCCGCCGCCGATGGACTGCGCGCGGATGCCGAACGACTTTTCGCCAACGGTCGAGATGATGCCGGTGTTGGTAACCGCTACAGCGCCCGCGATCGAGCCCGAACCGCCGCTGCCGCCGACCGCAATGCCGACCGTGGTCGCGGTCTTTTCGTCAAGATTGTCGGCCGTCGTCTTGATCAACGCGGCCGAACCGCCGACGCCGCCGCTGCCGCCGATCGACTGGGCGAGGATGCCGTCGCTCGTCGCGCCCTTGGTGACGATCAGCCCGGCGTTGCCGACGGTGACTTTGGCCGACATCGCGCTGTTGCCGCCGCCGCCGCCAACGGCGATCGCGAGGCTGTCTTTCTGTCCCATCGTCAGGACCCGCGCCGAGCCGGCGATGCCGCCGTCGCCGCCGATCGACTGCGCGATGATTCCGCGCGCGCCTTCGCCATCGGTCTGGATGTCGGCGCTGTTGGCGACCGTCACCGTCCCGCTGTGGCCGCCCGCGCCGCCTTCGAGCCCGACCGACACGCCGAAGCCGCTGGCGGTCCTGTCGGTCTTCGAGCCTTGCGCCGCCTGGCCCTCGATCGAAATCGTCCCGCTGATCCCGCCGGCACCGCCGGTCGACTGCGCGACAATCCCGTTCGAACCCTTGCCAGAGGTCATGATCAGGCCTCGCGCGGTGACCGAAACGTCACCGGCGATGCCGCCCTTGCCGCCTTCGCGACCGATCGAGGCCTTGAAATTATTGTCGGTGCCGGTGAGCAGGCCCAGGTTCATTGCGACATTGCCGCCGCCCCCGGCGAATGACTGGGCGACCAGCCCGCTGGACATCGCTTGATGAGTCAGGATCGTGCCGTCGTGGACGACGGTGACGTCGTCAGCCGAGCCGGCATCGCCCGCCGCGCCGCCGATCGCTACCGAGAAGCCGGTAACGGTCGACGTCTTGGTCGACTTGCCTTCCTTGGTCCAGAATTTGAGCGAGGCGGTCTTCTCACCGAGCTTGGTGAAGCCGATGTTGACCGCGGCATTGCCGCCGCCCTTGCCGATCGACTGGGCAAGGATGCCTTCGCTGCCATAGCCGTCGGTCTGGATCGTGCCGAAATGCTCGACCGTGACCGACTTGCCGTTGCCGGACGTGGCCCCGTCGCCGCCGACGACGACCTGGCCGCCATAGCCGGTAGCATTTTCCTTGGTGGTGCCGGTGGCGAAGGCGAGGTTGGTCCCCGCGCTGCCGCCGCCGCCGCCGATCGACTGAGCGACGAGGCCCGCCGACCCGGGGCCGAAGGTGTTGATCAGCGACCTGCTGATCGAGCCGTCCTCGTTCTTGCCGCGCGTAACGGAGACGATGCCGGCATCGCCGCCAACTCCGCCGCTGCCGCCGACCGCAACAGACAAGGGATTGCCGTTCGAGGTGTAGATGCCGACGAAATTGAAGCCGCCAGCGCCGCCGCCGCCGCCGATCGATTGGACGGTGACCCCCGGCGAGAAGCCGGATTGGCTGCCTTCGCTCAAGGTCGTACTGCCATCGGTAGCGGTGGCGACGGCGGTGTTGACAAGGACATTGCCGGTACTGCGCAGGGTCGCGCTTCCGGCAGTGCCGCCCTGGCCGCCCGTACCGCCGATGCCGATGCCGGCGGCAAAGCCGTCGAGCTTCGAATCGCCGTTCGTCCGGTTGACGTTGGCAACGATGTCCATCCCGCCCGCGCCGCCGCCACCAGCGATCGACTGAACCAGGACGCCGTGGGAGGTATAGCCATCGACGACGACCTGGCCGTCCTGCTGGACCGTGACGTCGCCGGACGAATTGCCGACGCCACCGTCGCCGCCCATGCCGAACACGATTACCGGGTCGTTGCCTTCGCGCGGCTTGATCCCGCCCGAAATATTGATGCCGCCGTTGCCGCCGCCGCCGCCGACCGACTGCACGAGCAGCCCGTTGGCCTTGAGGCCGGTCGCGAACAGGTTGGCATCGACCGAGGCCGTCACGGCCCGGCCGAGGCCGCCGCCGCCGCCGAAGCCGCCGAAGCCGACCACGACCGCGCCATCAGTGGTGATTCCGCCCGAGATATTCATCGCGCCGTCGCCGCCGCTGCCGCCGACCGAGGTGATGGCGACGGCCGATTTGGAATCGCCCTTGCCGACCACTTCGATGCGCGGCCCGGATGCCGCGCCGATGGTGGTATTGACGATCCCGCCGTCGCCCCCCGAGCCGCCAAAGCCGCCGAAGCCGATGACCAAAGCGCTGCCCTTTGAGCCTTCTTCCTTCTTGGCCAGCGAAATGCCGCCGCTGATGTTCATCCCGCCGGCACCGCCGCCACCACCAAGCGACTGGATGAAGATCCCGTTCGAACCGTTGGCCCAGTGACTCTTGACGCCGACATCGATGTTATGGCCATCAGCGAACACGAAATCATCGGGGTAGAAGTCCGCCGCGGCATCGCTGCCGGTCGCCCACACGCTGTCGACGATCGTCGCCGTGACATTGCCGGCATCGCCGCCGCCGCCGCCGAAGCCGCCAATGCCGAGCACCACGGTTCCGGAATTGCCGGTGTTTGTTCCGGCAATGCCCGCCGATACGTTCAGCCCGCCGAGGCCGCCGCCGCCGCCGACCGACTGCGCCACGACGCCGTTCGAATTGCTTTGCAGCGTGACCGTCTGACCAACCCGGGTCAGGATGACGTCGCCGGCCTTGCCGCCGTCGCCGCCGAAGCCGCCAAGGCCAAGCGCGGCGCCTCCGCCACTGCCCTGGGTCGAAATACCGATCTGGCCCGACACGTCGAGGCCGCCGGCGCCGCCGCCGCCGCCGAGGCTCTGCGCCACAACCCCGGACGAGCCGACGCCGTCGGTATGGTAGAAGCCGCGCGCATCGGCCGTGACAAGCATGCCGTTGCCGCCGCCGCCGCCGAAGCCGCCGATCCCGATCGAGGCGCCGCCCGAGGTCGCGTCGCCCTTGGAGATGTTGATGCCACCGGTGACGTTGAGCGCGCCGGTGCCGCCGGCCCCGCCGACGCTCTGGAACATCGCGCCGTAACTGCCCTTGCCGCTGGTCGTGACGTTGCCCACCGCGGTGCCGTCGACGGTGTTGGCGTTGCCGCCATCGCCGCCAAAGCCGCCCAGGCCGAAGCCGACTGTACCGGTTGCGCCCTTGCTCAAGGCGACCCCGCCGGAGACGTTGAAGCCGCCGTTGCCGCCGCCGCCACCGACCGACTGCATCAAGATGCCGTGGGCATTGGCGCCGCCGGTCTGCACATTGCCGATCAGGGTGCCGATGACCTGCCCGCCGTCGCCGCCGCCGCCGCCGAAGCCGCCGATGCCGACGTTGAGATTGCCCGCTGGTCGAGCTGCCCATGCCGATGGCGATGCCGCCGGTGACATTGAAGCCGCCATTGCCGCCGCCGCCGCCGATCGATTGGATATTGGCGCCATAGCT
>JBDSRV010000017.1:0-7740 GCA_039929125.1 Sphingomicrobium sp. | reverse complement strand
GTTGGATACGGCCGTGCCCTATCCGACACCGGGCATTCCGTCGGCCAGCTATAAGCCGCGGTAGCGATCCCGCCGCCAATCGCAATCCCGTCGCGGGTCGAGCGAAATCCCGTTTGTCACACGGCGAATACACGGGTCAAAGTCGTGTTTTTTGGGGGAATTGCTGTAATCTGATCAGGAAACGAATGCGAAAATACTCAAAAATCCCGTTCCAATGGGATTTTGCGCGAGGGAGACGCGTTCGAACGGGACTGCGTGGCGCACCACCACTCAAATTCGGGTCAAGCGATCGCCGGCGGCTCCGCGGGTGCGGGGCCGCCGGCGTCCGTCAGGGTCAGTTGACGTTGACTTCGATCTTGTCGGGGATGTTGATGTCGGTCTTCTTGGCGCCGAAGCCGAGCTGATCCTTGAACAGGAACAGCAGCACCAGGATGACGATGATCAGCAGCACCACGGCCAACACGCCGCCGCCGCCGCCGCCGCCACCAGTTTCGACGATGGTCGTGCGTTCAACCGGATCGCGTTCGTCAGCCATGTTCATTCTCCCTGTGGTTCCTGTTATGTCGGCGTAACGAACGGCTTCGGCCCGCGTTCCCCCGGGCGCACGCATCCTTCGGGGCGGCCCGCGCGTTGCGGTCGGGCGAAAGCAATTCAAAGGGAGAATGGGCAATGGCTGGCTTTGACGACATCCGCGAACATATGGACGTGATCGGCGCCGACGGCGTGCATGTCGGCACCGTCGACAAGCTCGACGGCGACCGCATCAAGCTGACCAAGGCCGACAGCGGCATGGGCGGCCACGAAGGCCATCACCATTACATCTCGCGCGGCCTCGTCGCCGAGGTCGAGGGCGACAAGGTGCGGCTGTCGGCCAATGCCGATGTCGCGCTGACGTTCGAGGAAGAGGAAGACGGCGCGTAAGTCGCGCCGGGCGGGCTAGAGCGAGTTGAGCGCCGCGCCGAGCTGCTGCATCTGCTGATTGTCGACCGGGGCGCCGGTGGCGTCGGTGACTCCGGTCGATGCTTCGTTGTTGGTGCTGGCGTCGCTGCTGCCGCCGCCCCCGGCGACGTCGAGCGCGGTCCAGATGATCCCGGCCGCCCACAGCAAAGCGAACCAGCGGGACTTGAATATCGTGCTGTTCTTCATCGGGAGCATGACGCCAGCATAGCGCGCCATGCTTAACCATTCGTCACCAGCCCTTCCCATCGCCCGGCGCCTGTTGCAGACAGGGTGAAGGGGGAGGACTGTCATGAGTAAACCGCCACGCTTCGGCCGCACGCCCGCCCAGCGCCGCACCCGCCGCCGCGCGCTGAGCGCCGTCGCCATCCTCGTCCTCGCCGCCGCCGGCGCGGCGCTCGACCCGGCGATCGTCGCCCCGTTCGGCCCGCTCGCCGCGCATCCCGAGCGGGTCGGCGCCCACTTCACCCGCTGCGGCCAGGGCAGCGTCGACTTTGCCTGCGTGGTCGATGGCGACACGTTGCGGCTCGGCACGCGCCGGGTCAGGGTCATCGGCATCGACGCGCCCGAACTGGCCAGCCCCAAATGCCCGGCCGAAGCGGCGCTGGCCGAGCGCTCGGCGGCGCGGCTGCTGACCCTCGTCAACCAGGGCGAGTTCGACATGGTCGCCCACCGCTTCAACCAGACCGACCGCTTCGGCCGCGACCTGCGCGTCATCAGCCGCGGCACCATGTCGTTCGGCGACACGCTGATCGCCGAGGGCCTCGCGCACCGGTACATGGGGATGAAGCGCGGCTGGTGCTGAGCCGGCTCCCCCAGCCTATTTGAACTTGCTGAGGTCGGTGGACGGCGCGGCGTAGGCGTTGGGGCGGTCGGAGCCGTCGCCACGTTCGTCCACCACCGGGGCCGGCGGGCCGGCGCCCTCGGTCAGTTGCGGGTGGACGTCCTCGAACTGGTTGCCGCTCTTGACCGGGCAGCCCGCGGCCTTGAGCTCTTTGTCCCCGGCGGCGAGGTTCATCGACAGCCGCGCGGTCTTGCCCATCGCCTGGCCGATCGAGCTCGATTGCTCCATCCCGCCGGCGGCGGCGTTGGCCTGCTCGACCCGCGACCAGATCTCGTCGCACTTGGCCGACCATTCGCCCGCCGCCGGCATCACCAGCGAGTCGAGCTTGTCTTCGAGCACCATCGCGAACAGGCCCATCGTCACGCCCTTCGAGCGGAACGCCGGGCGACATGGTCGTCGGGCGCATTGCCGCGCTCGATGCGCGCGGTGACCTTGGTGTGGGCGCCGCCGTCGACCGGCTCGAGATGCGCGATCATGCGCACCGCGACGTCGTTGCCGTTGGTCACCGTCCACACCATGTCGTCTCCCTCCTGGGTGACGGCGAAGTTGGACGGGACGCCGCCCGAGTTCATCGGGTCGGTGCCGGGCGCGCCGGGGGCGGTGCGGACGTCGAGGCTGTAGAGCGCGGCGCGGACCTTGTCGGGCGAGGCGCCGACCTCGCGGTGGTAGCCGCCGTCGTGCATGAAATACATGATAACGCCGACCATCGCCGCGAGTGCCATGAACGCTTTGACAAACATACAAGCCCCTCATCCATCAACACGAAGCGAGGCGGGTGATGGCGGCAAGGGGGTTAAAGCGGCCCTAAGACGGGGTGGCGACGCGGACGGCGCCAGTCCCTAATTGTCGGGGTTCATGGCGGCGGCCTCTTCGCCGGTTATGCAGCGCCCGTCGAGGCAGGCGAAGCCGCCGGCGCAATCGCCGGTCACGTGGCACACGCGCTTGCACAGGCCATCGACCGCGCCGCAGCGGAAGCGGCCGCAATCCTCGGTCGCGCCGGCGGTGTTGGCGGACAGGGTTTCGGCCTTGCAATACGCAGTCACCTGCGACCCGCCGGGATGGCTCATCTCGTCGATCCGGCGCAGCGCCTCGTTGAGCTGGGCGGTGGAATCGCTGAGCTTGAGCTTGAGGTCGCGGCGGTCGGCGGAGAGCTTCTCGATCGCCTTCCTGGCGCCTTCGGGCGTCATCCACGGCTCGACGCCAAGGTCGCCGTCGTCGTTGACCGTCGCGGCGGGCGGCAGCACCGGATGGAGGACGTGCATGCGGGGCATCGGCGGAAGCACCGGCGCTTCGACCGGCTGGCTGACCAATTGCGCCACGGCGGGCGCGATGAACAGCAAGGCGAGCAGGGAAAGTAACGATAAGACAAGCTTGCGCGACATGGCACCGACCCCCGTCTAGAGCAGGTCAAGTGTCTGCCCAGGCGACGGCGGAGTCAATCGTGGCGGGCGGGCGCGCTCAGTCGTGCGGCGAGCGGCGGAAGTCGAGGTCGCCGAACCAGCGGTCGAGCACCGCCCAGGCATCGCGCCAATGCGTCGCCAGCAGCACCAGCGGCACCCCGATCAACAGCAAGCGGATGTAGGTCGCGAGCATTTTTCCCTCTCCTCGAACCACGACATTAACCGGCGGCTATTAGTGAAAAGTAAATGCGAATGTTCACAATGTTCGCGGTCGTGGCGTGGTCAGCGGGGGGGCAGCGGGGGCAGCGGGCGATCAGCGGGCGGTTAGCGGGGGGTGGCGCCGACCTCGACTGCCGGTGCCTCGACCGCCGAGACCTCGACCGCCGGAACCTCGATCGCCGGGACGTCGATCGCCGGGACGAGGACGACCTCCTCCGCCACGTCGGTGAGCGCGCCGAGCAGGCGGGGGAACGCGGCCTGCCCGTCGGCCTGCGGATCGGCGGCGTCGTCCTTGGCCCGCTCCCACGGCGCGGCGAAGCGTTTCGGGTCGAGCCGCGCCAGCAGCCACATCAGCAGGCGGTCGTTGGGCACCCGCCGCTCGCCGACCAGATCGCCGTCGCGGTAGACCTGCTCGATGCGGCCGTGGATGGCGCGATCGAACGCCAGCGCCGACAGGCGGCCGACGGCGAGCTGCTGGGCGGTGTCCCACGCGGCGGCGAAGGCGGGCGAGCGGACGCGCAGGCCATAGGCGCTGCGGGCAGACAGGCCCGACGTATGCGCAGCGACGTGGATCGTGCCGCCCTCGGCCAGCGCCTGGATGAACTCGCGTTGCCGATCGGCGCTCCAGCCGCCGGTCTTGCGGCTCGGCTGGGGGTCGAACGCGACGGCGCCGGCATCGGAATCGGCATCGGCATCGGCATCGGCATCGGCCGGGGCCGTCGCCGCCACCGGTGCGTCGACTTCGTCGGGCAGGAAATCGAGCGGGGCGCTATGGGGTATCGGCACCAGGCTGACCCGCGGGCCGCCCTCCTCCTCGGCGATCCGGTCGACTTCCTTGAGCGTCGTCCTCGCCGCCGACCATGCCTCGAAGTCCTCGATCGTCCACTCGCGCTTCGACGCCATAATCCCTCCCCGGTTTGCCGAGTCGCACTCTATGAACCTAACAGGTTCGTGTAGGAAAGGGCTTTTTCACGCGAAGGGACGAAGACGCGAAGGACAAGCGCGTTTACCCGGTGGCAACCCTGGTGATCCTAGATTGCCGCGATGCCCAAGAGGAAGATCGTCAGGCGCAAAGCGGACGGCTAGCGGCTGAACATGCGCTCCAGGCTCGGCTCGCCGGCGGGCTCGGCGCGGGTCGAATAGCGCGCGGCGACTTGCCAGCGGCCGTCACTATTCCGGCGCCAGGCGTCGGTGACGAAGAAAGCGCCGGACCGGTCGACCCCGTCGACGCTGGCGTCGAAGTCGGCGATCGCCGACATCAGCACCAAAGCGTCGAGCCCGCGCAATTGCACATCGCGATAGGCGAAGCGGGTGCAGACATAGCGCGGGACCATCGCCAGCCACTCGGCCCGGGTGACGCAGCCGCCTGGCGCATTGCCGATGATCAGCGTGAAATCGGGCGCCAGGCTCGCGTCGAGCAGCGCCATGTCCTGGTCCATCCAGGCTTGCATCCAGCGGTCCGAGGCGGCGTGGATGGCGGCGAAATCGGTCATTGCGTTGCTCCTGCGGCGGGCGCGAGTAGAGGCCGGCGCGGCGCTTTTGGAAAGGGGATGGCGGTTGCTGCCGGTGTTCGCTCTCCGCGCCCGCCCGCGACCGCCGCGCCGCCGCTAACCCGATGCTAACCTCTTGGCGGCGATACTCGGCGCCATGGCCAGTCCGCTCCAGTCGAGGAAGAAGACCGTCGATCTCGTCGCGCCGGCGACCTATGTGTCGCGCATCCGCCGCGACCCGCCGCCGGTCGAAAAGGTGCTGACCGCGGGCGAGGTCAGGGAGCGCCACGCGCGCACCGTGGTGTTCGGCATCGTCACCTTCGCGCTGGCGCTGTTCGTGGTGCTGGCGGCTTTCACCAACGCCGCGGGGTGGAGCCCAAGCCAATATACCTGGCATATCAACCAGAAGGACGGCTGAGGCACCGGGCGGAGCCGCGCGGCGCGCGGTTAAGACAAAACTAGGTACCGCCGGGTTAGCCAGGCACCATGAGCGAGCATTTCAGACCGGACAATCGCCATCGCGCGCGCTTCGGGCAATCCGACGAGCGCTGGATGAGTCCCGCGGACTATGCCGCGCTCAGCCCGCTTCAGAAGCGCGAGCTATGGGCGCGGCGCAAGCATGAGCGGCGCTATCGGCCGACCCCGGCGCGCTATCGCAAAGGTTATTACGCCCGGCAGCGATGGTTGGCGCTGGCGATCATGGTCGGCGCGGTGATGCTGGCGACGAAGGTCTACGAGGCGCTGCCCACTTCCTCGGCAACCGCGAGCGGCGCGGCATCGGTCCACGCCACCTTCATCGCGTGCAAATGGGGCGGTGGGACGAACTGCGTGGTCGACGGCGACACGATCTACCTAGAGGGGCAGAAAATCCGCATCGCTGGGATCGATGCGCCGGAGACGCACAAATATGATTGCCCGGAGGAATTGGCGCTGGGCGAGCAAGCGGCGGTGCGGTTGCAATCATTGCTCAACGCGGGCGCGATTACCCTCTCGAGCATCGACCGCGACGAGGACGTCTACGGCCGCAAGCTGCGCAACGTCGCGGTGGTGGCGCGGACGTTGGCGACACACTGGTCAACGAAGGCCTCGCTCGCGCCTATCGAGGATTCAAGATGGGGTGGTGCTGAAACGGGCAGCACAACCGCCTGACAGCGAGTGAATTCAATCGACTAAAGCGTCATCCGGATCAGGAAAAAACGCGTTCGCTTCTAACATGGCGATCCCGTCCTTCATTAGCGAAACGAATTCCTCTGCGTCGGAGAAATAGTTTCGGTAGGCCGATTTGATTGCCTCGCCACTACGAGACCCGACTAAGACGATATCGGCCTGATCGGAGAGCTGCTCTTCCAGCCGATTATACTCTTGGATGGCTGCGTTCACGCTATCGAACGTTTTGGTTTCTAGCCTGCCTTCGCTCTCGTCGTCTGTCCCATAATAAAAAATGAGAATGGACGAGCTAGTAAGATCGAAGCCACCTTCGTTCCTCTTTAATTCCGAGAACAATCCCATCAAGTGAGTCTTCGCGTCAAACTCCTCAAAGCGAGTTACAAGCTCATCGTCTGACATTTCTGGGTAACAAGATGTGGAGTTTTCAAACGCCCGAGCAAGAATCTCACTGGCTAATCTAAAAAACTCGATGAAGTCAGCGCTACCCCGATCAAATTTAGGATTATTTTCAGTTACAAGTCAAGCGAGTTCAACAGCAGTCGCCCAAGCATGCTGCATCAAGGTGCGGTATTGTATTTCTACAAGCATACCGTTCCATGGCTGCTTTTCGGCTGCTCGCCCCTTTTTTGGCTCAACGTGATACGTATATACGTCGTGAATGCCTCTGTAGCCGCTGTCTTTCGGACGAGCTATATAATTCCATCGATCATCTTCCGCCCCCCTCCGCTTATGATCAAATCTCGCCGCGTGCATCTTTGCGCGGAAGGAGTTGAGATCATCGATATCAGTGAAAATGACCCGACATCCAGCGATGTCGTGCATTCGAGACAGCCTCATGTCCGGTTCGCGAGTTAGCTTGTCAATTATTGTGGGACGGCGCTTAAAACGCTGCGCGATCTGAACGTGTATGTCCTTAACGCGGTTGTAGAGCAGGGTTTTGAAAGTGTTTAAAATGTTAGCGTGCGCTGCTCGCCAGTTCTCCAAAACCTCTAGGTCATCGTCCGTTTGCTGCGGCGTACCAATTCGCTGACCGGCTCGGTCGACGCGGCCTTTGGAGTATTTCGGCTCTTGGTAAGGACGAGCCTTTTCACTCATTCCGCCGCAACCCCCGCCCGCGAAAACATATCTTCCCCGCCATCCTCAGCGACCACCACATCGTTGCTCGCCTTGGCTTTCTGCCGGCGGTCGAAATTGTCCCACACCTCGTTCCAGTTTCCCCTGGTCGCGGCCTTCGAATATTCGGTCGCGCGGGTTTCGAAGAAGTTGGCGTGCTCGACGCCGTTGAGCAATGGCGCGAGCCACGGGAGCGGATGCTCGTCGACCATGTAGATCGGCTTGAAACCCAATTGCCCGAGCCGCCAATCGGCGATGTAGCGGATGTATTTCTTGATCGCCTTGGGGGTCATGCCCTCAACCGGGCCCTGCTCGAACGCGAGGTCGATGAACGCATCCTCCAGCCGCACGGTCTTGTGGCACACGTCGAGGATGTCGTCCTTGACCGCCTTGGTCAGGCAATCGCGTTCCTTCACGAAGGCGTGGAACAGCTTGGTGATGCCCTCGCAATGGAGGCTTTCGTCGCGCACCGACCAGCTGACGATCTGGCCCATGCCCTTCATCTTGTTGAAGCGCGGGAAGTTCATCAGCATGGCGAAGCTGGCGAACA
>JBDSRV010000016.1:0-38170 GCA_039929125.1 Sphingomicrobium sp. | reverse complement strand
CTGGCGATCAAGGAAGCCAATGTGCTTGGCATCCCGGTCGTCGCGATCCTCGATTCCAATTCGAACCCACAGGGCATCGCCTTCCCGGTTCCGGGCAACGACGACGCTGCCCGCGCCATCCGCCTCTACTGCGAGGCGATCGCCAACGCCGCAATGTCGGGCAAGACCGGCAACGCCGCCGCCCGCGGTGAGGACGTCGGCGCGATGGCCGAGCCCCCGGTCGAGGCCGCGCTGGAAGCCTAACTTAATAAGGACTGTTCCCCGGCGAAGGCCGGGGTCCAGACTTTTTTGTACGCTGGACCCCGGCCTGCGCCGGGGAACGCACTGCAAGGAACATGACATGGCTGAGATCACCGCCGCTTCGGTGAAGGAACTGCGCGAGCGCACGGGCGCCGGCATGATGGACTGCAAGAAGGCATTGTCCGAGAACAATGGCGAGATGGAAGCGTCGGTCGACTGGCTGCGCACCAAGGGCCTCGCCGCCGCCGCCAAGAAGGCCGGGCGGACCGCCGCCGAGGGCCTCGTCGGGGTTGCCGTCGCCGGCACCCGTGGCGCCGTCGTCGAAGTCAATTCGGAAACCGATTTCGTCGCCAAGAACGAGCAGTTCCAGGGCTTCGTCCGCGATGTCGCGCAGCTCGCGCTGACCACCGGCAACGATGTCGAGGCGTTGAAGTCTGCGGCCTATCCGTCGGGCGGCACCGTCGAGGAAGCGCTGACCAACAACATCGCCACCATCGGCGAGAATCAGTCGCTGCGCCGCGCCGCGGTGCTCGAGGTCGGCGAAGGCGCCGTGGTCAGCTATGTCCACAATGCCGCCGCGCCGAACATGGGCAAGATCGGCGTGCTCGTCGCGCTGGAAAGCAGCGCCCCGGCCGACACGCTGATGCAGCTGGGCAAGCAGATCGCGATGCACATCGCGGCCGCCAACCCGCTGGCGCTCGACGCCGACGGGCTCGATCCCGATTTGCTCGCCCGCGAGAAAGCGATCGCCGCCGACAAGGCCGCCGAAAGCGGCAAGCCGGCCAATATCGTCGAGAAAATGGTCGACGGCACGATGGCCAAGTTCCGCAAGGAAAATGCGCTGCTCAGCCAATTGTTCGTGATCGACAACAAGACCCCGGTCGCCGACGTCGTGGCGCAGGCCGCCAAGGACGCCGGCACGCCGGTCACGCTGAAGGCGTTCGAGCGCTTCCAGCTCGGCGAAGGCATCGACAAGGGCACCAGCGACTTCGCCGCCGAAGTCGCCGCCGCCGCCGGCGTCAGTAAGGATGAACCGGTCGCCTGATCGCGATCTGGTCAAACATGGTTGGCAGCGGGGCGGGGGCGTCTTAAAGCGCCTTCGCCCCGTTCCGCGTTCGGGGGTAACCCAGGAGCCTGCATGACCCGCCCGCGCTTTCACCGCATCCTGCTGAAATTGTCGGGCGAGGCGCTGATGGGGCCGGGCCAGTTCGGCATCGATCCCGACACCGTCGCCGGCCTCGCCGCCGAAGTGAAGGCGGCCAAGGAAGCGGGCCATGAATTGTGCCTGGTGGTCGGCGGCGGCAACATCTTCCGCGGTGTCGCCGGGGCCGAACGCGGGTTCGACCGCGCCACCGGCGACTACATGGGCATGCTGGCGACGGTGATGAACGCGCTCGCCGTCCAGAACGCGCTCGAGAAGCTCGGCGTCGACACCCGCGTGCAGTCGGCCATCCCGATGGACAGCGTGTGCGAACGCTACATCCGCCGCCGCGCCATGCGTCACATGGAAAAGGGCCGCATCGTCATTTTCGCCGCGGGCACCGGCAATCCCTATTTCACCACCGACACCGCCGCCGCGCTGCGCGCCGCCGAAATGGGCTGCGACGCCTTGTTCAAGGGCACCAGCGTCGATGGCGTCTATGATGCCGACCCGAAGAAGGTCGCCACCGCCAAGCGCTATGAGCGTTTGTCGTTCCACCAGGTGCTGGCCGACGATTTGAAGGTGATGGACGCCGCCGCGGTCGCATTATGCCGCGACAACAAGATCCCGATCGTCGTGTTCAACATCCGCCAGCCGGGCAACCTCGCCGAAGTGCTAACGGGGGCGGGGACGGCGACGATCGTTCAGAACGAGGAGTAAGCGATGCCTGCCTATGACAAGTCCGACATCCAGCGCCGCATGCACGGCGCGGTCGAGGCCCTGAAGCACGACCTCGGCGGCCTGCGCACCGGACGCGCCTCGATTGCGTTGCTCGATCCGGTCCAGGTCGATGTCTATGGCGCCAACATGCCGATCAACCAGCTGGCCACCGTATCGGTGCCCGAACCGCGGTTGATCTCGGTCCAGGTGTGGGACCGCTCGAATGTTGGCGCGGTCGAAAAGGCCATCCGCAATGCCGGGCTCGGCATCAACCCGATCACCGACGGTCAGATGATCCGCCTGCCGATCCCCGATCTGACCGAGGAGCGGCGCAAGGAACTGGCCAAGCTTGCCGGCCAATATGCCGAGAAAGCGCGGATCGCCGCGCGCAACGTCCGCCGCGACGGCATGGACGCGCTCAAGGTCGACGAGAAGAAGCACGAAATCAGCGAGGACGAGCGTAAGCGGTTCGAGGTCGAGGTGCAGAAGGCGACCGACGAGACGATCAAGGAGATCGACGCCGCCGCTTACGCCAAGGAACAGGAAATCCTCGGCAAGTGAGCCGCACCCCCGCCGCGACCACGGGCGTGACCGCGCCGGCCGGCGGCGGGACGACGGCTATCCCGCGCCACGTCGCGATCATCATGGACGGCAACGGCCGTTGGGCCGAGCGCAAGGGGTTGCCGCGCGTCGCTGGCCATCGCGCCGGGGCCGAAGCGGTGCGGCGGACGATGCAGGCCGCCGCCGATGCCGGAGTCGAGGTGCTCACCCTCTACGCCTTCTCGTCGGAGAATTGGCGCCGCTCGGATGCCGAGATCGCCGACCTCACCGGCCTCATGCGCTTCTACCTCGAACGCGAATTGAAGACGCTCGAGAAGGAGGGCATCCGGCTACACTTGATCGGTGAGCCCGCGGCGTTCGGGCCCGAGCTTGCGGCGAAATTGATAAAGGCGGTCGAGCGCACCGCCGGCAACACCCGCCTGACATTGAACGTGGCGCTCAATTACGGCTCGCGGGTTGAACTGGTTCACGCAGTGCAGGCGCTGGCGGCGCAGGCCAAGGCCGGTACGCTCGACCCGGCGGCGATCGACGACGCGGCCATCGCCGCCCAGCTGCAGACCGCCGATCTGCCCGATCTCGACCTGCTCATCCGCACCTCGGGAGAGATGCGGCTGTCGAACTTCCTGCTGTGGCAGGCGGCCTATGCCGAACTGCTGTTCGTCGACACGTTGTGGCCCGACTTCGGCGAGGCCGAATTCACCGCCGCGCTCGCCACATTCGCCACCCGCCAGCGCCGGTTCGGCGGGCGATGAGCGAATTCGCCAAGCGCAGCCTGGTCGGCGCCGGGCTGGTCGCGGCGGCGCTCGTTGCGGCGGTGCTCGGCGGCTATCCGTTCGCGGCGCTGGTCGCGCTCGCCGCCTGCGTGATGTTCTTCGAATGGCGGCGGATCGTCAGGGGCTGGAGCGTCGCCTGGCAGCTGGCCGGCTTCGGCTATGCGCTGATCCCTTCGCTGGCCCTGCTGTGGATCCGCGACCGCGCGGAGGTTGGCGGCCACGCCATCGGGCTCGAGCTGCTGGTGTGGGTGTTCATCACCACCTGGTCGGTCGATATCGGCGCTTACTTCGCCGGGCGGACGTTTGGCGGGCCCAAGCTGGCGCCGTCGATCAGCCCCAACAAGACCTGGTCCGGGCTCGCCGGGGGCGTCGTCGCGGCGACCCTGCTGGGCGCCTTGTGGGTGCATTTGACGGGGCTGCCCGGCGCATTGCTGTGGCTTGCCCCGCCGCTGGCCCTGGCGGCGCAGGGCGGCGACCTGTTCGAAAGCGGGCTGAAGCGCCGCGCCGGGGTCAAGGACAGCGGCACGTGGCTGCCCGGCCACGGCGGCGCGCTCGACCGGCTCGACGGGCTGGTCGTGGTCGCGACGCTGACCGCCGCGGCGGCGCTGGCGGGGCTGCTGTGACCAGGCGCAAGATTTCGATCCTCGGCGCCACCGGATCGGTCGGCACCTCGACCCTCGACCTGGTCGAGCGCCATCCCGAGCGGTTCGAGGTGATCGCGTTGACCGCCGCCCGCAACGTCGATGCGCTGGCCGCCGCGGCGCGGCGCACGTCGGCCCGGCTGGCGGTGATCGATGACGAGGCGCTGCTGCCGCGCCTGAAGGATGCGCTGGCGGGCAGCGGCTGCCATGCCGCCGCCGGCCGAAGAGCGCTGATCGACGCGGCGGCGGGCGAGGCGGAGTGGGTGATGGCCGCGATCGTCGGTTGCGCCGGGCTGGAGCCGGTCATGGCCGCGGTCGGGGCGGGCCATACGGTGGCCCTCGCCAACAAGGAGGCGTTGGTCACCGCCGGTGCGCTGATGACCGAAGCGGCGACGCGCAGTGGGGCGACGATCCTTCCGGTCGATAGCGAACATAATGCGATCTTCCAGTGCCTTGCGGGCAATAGCATTGACGGTGTGTCAAGATTGATCCTGACCGCGAGTGGCGGGCCGTTCCGCACCCGTACGGCCGCCGAGATGGCCGCGATGACCCCGGCCCAGGCGGTCGCCCACCCCAATTGGTCGATGGGCGCCAAGATCAGCGTCGATTCGGCGACGATGATGAACAAGGGGCTAGAACTGATTGAGGCGCACCATCTGTTCGGGCTGCCGTCGGCGCGGATCGACATCCTCGTCCACCCGCAATCGGTGATCCATTCGATGGTTGAGTTCGCCGACGGCTCGGTGCTCGCCCAGCTCGGCAGCCCCGACATGCGCGTGCCGATCGCCCATACCTTGGCCTGGCCCGAGCGGATGGACAGCCCGGCCGAGCGGCTCGACCTCTGCAAGATCGCCAGCCTGACGTTCGAGGCGCCCGATGCGGCGCGCTTTCCGGCGCTGCGCCTTGCCCGCGAGGCGCTGGAGGCGGGCGGCGCGTCGGCGATCGTCCTCAACGCCGCCAACGAGGTCGCGGTAGCCGCCTTTCTCGACGGGCGCATCGGGTTCCTCGCCATCGCCGCGCTGGTCGAGCAGGTGGTAGAGCGCTCGGGCGCGCCCGCGCCCCGCTCCGTCGCCGAGGTTATCGACATCGACGCCGAAGCGCGCCACACGGCCCGCGCCATGATGCACGAACTCGCCGCCTGATGCTGTCGCAGCCGCCTTTATGGTTCATCGTCATCGCCTTCGTCCTGGCGATCGGCCCGCTCGTCTTCTTCCACGAGCTTGGCCACTACCTCGTCGCGCGCTGGTTCGGGATCGGGGCGGAGACCTTCTCGATCGGCTTCGGCCGGGAAATCGCCGGCTGGACCGACAAGCGCGGGACGCGGTGGAAAGTCGGCTGGCTGCCGCTCGGCGGATACGTCCGCTTCATCGGCGACATGAACCCGGCCAGCCAGGCCGCCGATCAGTCGATACTCAGCGATGCCGACCGGGCCCGCGCCTTCCACCTGAAGCCGGTGTGGCAGCGTTTCCTGGTCGTGCTGGCCGGCCCGGCGGCCAATTTCCTGCTCGCCATCCTTATCTTCGCCGCCTTTTTCGCGACGTTCGGCATGCCCCGGACCCCGCCCATCATCGGCGTCATCCAGCCGGGCAGTGCCGCCGCAATCGGCGGGCTCCTGCCGGCCGACGAGATCACCGCGATTGCCGGTCAGCGGACGAGCAGCTTTGAAGACATCAAGCGGATCATCGTCATTCGCCCGGCCGAGGCCGTCGGCATCGACTTCGTCCGTGGCGGCGAACAGAAGCGGCTGGTCGTCAAGGTCGGCGCGGCCGATGTCCGCGATGAATTCGGGCAGAAATTCCGCATCGGCATCCTTGGCATCGGCCAGGCCCAACGAGTGATGGAGCGGCCTTCCGTGGCCGCCCTGCTGCCGCTGTCGGTCGGCTACACCTGGTCGCTCACCCGCTCGATGATCGACGGGCTGGTGCAGATCATCTCGGGGGAGCGATCGACCGACGATCTGGGCGGGCCGCTGAAGATGGCGCAGATCGCCGGACAGCAGGCCAGCCTTGGCCCGTTCGAGTTTTTTCAACTGCTCGCATTGTTCTCGATTAATCTGGGATTCATCAACTTGTTGCCAGTCCCTATGCTCGATGGCGGCCATCTTGCTTTCTACGCGGTCGAGGTCGTCCAGCGACGGCCGCTCAGCGTCAGGGCGCAGGAATGGGCGTTTCGTGGCGGGTTCGCCTTGTTGCTGGCCCTGCTGCTGTTCACGACGGTCAACGACCTTGCCTCCTTCGGGCTGGCCGACCGGCTTGGGCGCTTGATTGGTTAAGTCGCTTGGGGCAGGGCAGGGCAAATTCATCCGGCGGCTTGAAAAGCGGTCGAATCATCAAGGGCGGGAACGCGTGATTTCCAGTAACAAGACGAACTTCAGGCGCTTCAGCAGCCTCCTTTTGGTAGGCACCATGCTGGGCGGCTTTACCGCTCCACTGTACGCCCAGGCCGTCGATCCGACGCCCGTCGCCGCTGCACCGGTGGCGCCCGTCGCGCCGCCGGCGCCGACTCCGGCTGCCTCCGGGGTGATCCGGTCGCTCCAGGTCAAGGGCGCCGAGCGGCTCGAGCCCGAGACGATCCGGGCCTATGCCAATCTGTCGCCGGGCCAGGCCTATACGGCCGAGACGCTCGATGCCGCGCTGAAGGACCTCTACGCGACCGAATTGTTCGCCGACGTCGTCATTTCCGGCGCCGACACCGGCGACCTGGTCATCACCGTGCGCGAGAATCCGGTGATCAACCGCATCGTCATCGAGGGCAACAAGAAGATCAAGGACGACAAGATCACGCCCGAGATCCGGCTCGCCCCGCGCCAGATCTTCACGCGCTCCAAGGTGCGCGCCGACGTCGAACGGATCATCGAACTGTACAAGCGCCAGGGCCGCTTTGCCGCGACGGTCGACCCGCAGGTTGTCCAGCTCGACCAGAACCGCGTCGACCTGGTGTTCGCCATCCACGAAGGCGACAAGTCCAAGGTCCGCGCCATCAACATCATCGGCAACGACCATTTCGGCGACGGCCGCCTGCGCAAGGAAATGTATACGCGCCAGGCGGGCGGTGTGCTGGGGCTGCTGAAATCCAACGACAGCTATGATCCCGACCGCCTCGCCGCCGACCAGCAGAAGCTGCGCGCTTTCTATTTGACGCAAGGCTATGCCGATTTTCGCGTCGTCTCGGCGCTTGCCGAACTGACGCCCGATCGCCGCGACTTCGTCATCACGTACGTCGTCGAGGAAGGGGCGCGCTACAAGTTCGGCAAGGTCAGCGCCGAGAGCGCGCTGCGCGATTTCAACGACGAGACCATCTTGAAAACGGTCAAGCTGAAAGAAGGCGACTGGTTCAACGCCAAGCGCGTCGAGGACATCGTCACCGGTTTGTCTGAAATCGCGGGCGCGAAGGGCTACGCCTTCGCCGAAGTCAGCCCGGGCTATAAGCGCGACCCCGACCGCAGGGTGATGGACGTTTCGTTCCGCATCGGCGACACACCGCGCGTCTATGTCGAACGGGTCGACATCACCGGCAATACGGTGACCCGCGACAAGGTCATCCGGCGCGAGTTCCGCGTCAATGAAGGCGACGCTTTCAACTCGATCAAAGTCAAGCGCAGCCAGGACCGCATCCAGAGCCTCGGCTTCTTCCAGGAAAAAATGGAAATCAAGCAGACCGAGGGCTCCGCGCCCGATCGGGTCGTGCTGGGCGTCGATGTCCAGGAAAAAGCGACCGGCGAGCTACAGCTATCGGCCGGCTATTCGAGCCTCGAGCGGTTCGTGTTCTCCGGCTCGTTGGCGCAGCGCAATTTTCTCGGCAAGGGCCAGGTCGCCGAAGCCGGCATCAACTGGTCGCGCTACTCCCGCGCGGTAAATTTGAGCTTTTCCGATCCATATCTGTTCGACCGCGCGATCCTGCTCGGTGGGCAGATTTATCGGCGCGATTACAATAGCTTCAACCAGATTGGCAATACGCGGCAGACGACCTACTCGCAGACCTCCACCGGCGGCGGGCTGAGCCTCGGCTTCCCGATCAACGAATACACCACCTTCGGCGGCCGTTATTCGCTGGTCCAGGACAAGATCACGCTCAACAAGACCAGTTTCTATACCGATCCCGACGGCACTGGGCCGCTGCCGCTGAAGTGCGACCCGCTCAAGGCCGGTCAATATCTTTGCGACGAACTTGGCGGCCGCCTGACGTCATCAATTGGCTATTCGGTCGGTTACGACACCACTAACGGGTACCGGGCCACGCGCGGTGTTCGCGCGCTACTGAGCCAGGACTTTGCTGGGGTTGGTGGCGATGTCCACTATCTGCGGTCGCGGTTCGAGGCGACGAAATTCATGGAATTGCCGAAGAGCTTTATCCTGTCGGCCAGGCTTGAGGGCGGTTACATTCACCCCATTGGCACCAACCCCTTCCCCACCCGGGATCCGATCCGCATTACCGATCGCTTCTTCGGGCCGCAGCTGCGCGGTTTCGACATCCGTGGCATCGGGCCGCGCATCCAGCGCGTGGCCTACGACAATGACGGCAATTTGCTGTTCGCCAAGGCGACCGTCTCCGACGGCCTTGGCGGCCACGCTTACTACCAGGCGCGGGTCGAAGTTGAATTCCCGGTCAGTTCAGGGATGCGCAGCCTGGGCCTGAGGCCGACCGCTTATGTCGACGCGGGTTCGCTGTGGAAGCTCCAGGCGCCGTCGCTGAACCCGGGAACCGTGGGCGCCACCTGCTTGCTGCCCGCAACGACCACCACGCCGGCGGTGGTGACGACCGTCGCACCGGGCGTTGCCTGCCCGACCGGCTATTCGCGCCAGAACGGGTTCAAGGAATTCTACCTTGGCGATTCCCCCAAGCCGCGCCTCGCCATCGGCATCGGCGTCAACTGGAATTCGCCCTTCGGCCCGCTCCGCATCGACGTCGCCAAAGCCCTGCTCAAGCAGAAAGGCGATAATACCAAGCTCTTCTCGTTCAACGTAGGAACCCAATTCTGATGAAAACCATTTTCCCCATCGCCGCCCTCGCGGCCAGCCTTGTCGCCCTTCCCACCGTTGCCAGCGCCCAGCGCGCTCCGGCTGCGGTCATCGTCGTCATCGACAACGAGCGTATCTATCGTGAGTGCAACGCCTGCAAGAGCGCCTCGGCGCAGCTCCAGTCGATGGTCTCCGCCGCCCAGACGCGCGAGAAGTCTCTCAACAGCCAGTTGCAGATCGAAGGCACGGCTATCCAGACCGCCGCCAACGCCCTTGGCGGCAAGGAGCCCGATGCCGCCTTGAAGGCGCGCGCTCAGGCGTTCGAGACCAAGCGCAACGCCGCCACGCAGGAACTGAGCCGGCTGCAGTCGAACATCCAGTCGACCCAGTCCAATGTTGCGCGGCAGGTCAACGCCAAGCTAGGCAACGTCTACGCGCAGGTCATGACCGCGCGGGGGGCAAACCTTGCTCTCGACAGCGGAGCCACTCTCGCCAGCGCTTCCGGGCTCGACGTCACCACCGACGTCCTGACCGCGCTCAACGCCGCACTGCCCAGCGTCAGCGTGACGCCGATGCCTGCATCGGCTGCGCCGAAGGGCCGGTGAGCGACCAAGCCGTGAAGGCAGGGGCCATTGGCCCGCTCGATATCGGGCGGGTCATGGCCGCTCTGCCGCACCGCTACCCCATGTTGCTGGTCGACCGGGTCGAGGAGATCATTCCCGACCGGTCGATCCGCGCGATCAAGGCCGTCAGCTTCAACGAAGGCTTCTTCCAGGGGCATTTCCCCGGGCGCCCGATCATGCCCGGCGTGCTGATCGTCGAAGCCCTGGCGCAGGCCGCGGGCGTACTCGCGGTCGAAAGCCTCGGCCTCGCGGGCACGGGCAAACTGGTCTATTTCATGGCCATCGAAGGCGCCAAGTTCCGCCTGCCGGTGGAACCTGGCTGCCTGCTGACGCTCGACGTCGAATTCGTCCAGAAACGGTCGAGCGTGTGCAAGTTCGCCGGCCGCGCCTCGGTCGACGGCAAGCTCGCCGCCGAAGCCCAGTTCACGGCGATGATCGCGGATCCGCCGAAGGCCTGACCCGCCACCCGCCGTGGCCGCTCGCGGCGATGCGGAAGGTCTCCCCGAACAGCGGACTGTCGACCAGCTCGGTCGGCGCCATGTCGGCGATCACCCGTCCGCCGGCGATCAGCAGCCCCCGGTCGAACCGGTCGAGCAAGGCGAGGTCGTGGAGCGCGCACAGCACTGCCCCGCCGCCCGCCGCGTGGCGCCGCATCGCCTCAACGAAGCGTAGCACCCAATACGGGTCGAGGTTCGACATCGGCTCGTCGAGCAGTAGCAGGCGCGGGTTGGCGGCCAGTGCGCGGGCCATCAGCACCCGTGACCGCTCCCCGGTCGAGAGGCTGCTGACCGGCCGGTCGGCGAGGCCATCGAGCTCGAAAAACTCCAGCAATCGCGCGATGCCAAGCGGGTCCGCGCGAAGGAGGCCCATCGTCACCACATCGCGCACCGGGATCGGCCAGCCGATATCGCGCGAGGCGCTCATCAGCCCGATCAGGGCGCCGCGCCGTCGCCCGGCATCGGCCAAGTCCGCACCATCGATCGAAGCCTGTCCGCCGGCCTCCTCGACGCCCGCGATGGCGCGGAGCAGGCTGGTCTTGCCGCCGCCATTGGGGCCGACCAGCGCCACCATCGTCCCCGCGGCGACGTCGAGATCGGTCGCTTGAAGGCGCCCGCCGATGGTCACGCCGACCGCGCTCAGCGACGCGCTCACGTCGCCACCCCGCGCCGCATCCTGATCACCAGCCACAGGAACAAGGGCGTCCCGAACAGCGCTGTCACCACCCCGACCGGGAGCGGCCGATCGAGCGTCACGCCGCGCACGGCAAGGTCGGCGAGCGCCAGCAGCAGCGCGCCGATCGCCGCCGCCGGGAGCATCGCTCGGCCCGGATGGCCGCGCACCAGTCCCCGCGCCAGCACCGGCGCGACCAGCCCGACGAAGCCGATCGCCCCGCACACCGACACGCAGGCGCCAACCGCGATGGCGCTGGCGGCGATGACTTCGGCGGCGAGGCGGCGCGGGCGGACGCCGAGCGACGCCGCGACATCGTCGCCGAGCGCCAGCAGGTCGAGCGCGGGGGCGCGGCGGACGAGCAGCGCCGAAGCGATTGCCGCGGGGATAAGCGCCGCGGCGGCCTGCGGCAGGCTCTTGTCGACGAAGCTGCCCATCAGCCAGTCAAAGGCGTCGTAGAACGCGAACGGGGAGGGGGCGAGCGCCAGCGCCAGGCTGGTCGCCGCACCTGCCGCGAGCGACAAGGCGATCCCGGCGAGCAGAAGCGTCCCCGGTTCCGCTCGCCGCCCGGCCAGCACGAACAGCAATGCCAGAATGGCCATCGCGCCGCCGGCGCCGCACGCGGCCAGCAGCAGGGGATCGGCGATGGACAGCCAATAGAGGCCCAGCACCGCGCCCAGCGCCGCGCCGCTCGACGCTCCGCTGATGTCGGGCGAGGCCAGGGGGTTGGCGAACACCGCCTGCAACGCCGCGCCGCTCAGCCCCAGCACCGCGCCATAGCCGAGGACAAGCAATGTCCTGGGCAGCCGCAATTCGGTCAGCAGCAGCCCCGGCAGGTGCGGGTCGATGGCCCGCGCCTCGGCCAGCGGCGCGAGCGGCAACAGGACATGCGCCACGGCGACCAGCATCAGCAGCAGAATCAGCGCCGCGCGGTTCACCGCAACCCCCGCAATCGCTCGACCTCGGTCAGCATCAGCGGCCCCGAACAGGTCCACGGCCGCCCGTCGGTGACGATTCGCTGCGAGGGGGCGCGGCGGACGAGCGGATGATCGAGCCACCTTTGCCCCAGCGACGCCTGCGCGCCACGGTAATCGGACAGCAGAAGGACTTGCGGCGGCCTCAGCGCGAGCTGCTCGAGCGTCGCCCGCCCGCCCGCCAGCGCCCGCTGCCGAAACCCCGCCAGCCGCATCCATTCTGCACCGAGCGAGGCCGCGCCCACACTACTGCCGTTGCCGTCAAGGAAGATGGTGTCGCGCGGCGCCGGCACCGACCGCTGGAGCCGCGCCAGGCGCGCCGCCCAGGCATCGGCGCGGTGGGGATCGCCGAGCGCCGCCGCTACCCGCCGCAAATTCGCCTCCACGTCGCCCGGGCTCGACGGATAGGGCAGGGTCAGCGTCCGCAGGCCGAGCCGCGATGCGATGCGCGCGCCTCCCTTGGCCCCGCCGCCGCTCGACAGCAGCAAATTGGGCCGCGCCCCGATCAGCCGTTCGATCGAGCCGTCATTGGCCGGGTAGCGGCGCGCGGTCCGCCACAGCGGCGAATCGGCTGGATCCCGCGACACCCGGCTGACGCTGGCGATTTGCGCCGGGCGGGCGAGCAGCAGGAGATATTCGTCGGCGCAAAGGTCGAGGCTCGCGACCCGGATCGAGCCGGCCAGGCTAAGCGCCAAAGCTGACGCGAATGCCGCCATGAACGCTCCTTCCCTCGGTGTGGTAGCCGACGACGTCCTGGTATTGCGCATCGAACGCATTGGCGATCCGCAAGGTGACATCGAGCGGGCCGGCGAGGCGGTAGGCAAGTTGCCCACCGGCCAGCCAATAGGGTGCCAGGCGAACACGCGGGGCGGGGGAGACGTCGTAATCGCTGTCGATCCGGGCGCCGACATAGGCGATCGAGGCGCCGTAGCTGAAGCGGCCCCGAACCCCGTCAAGCGCGACGCTACCGCTGTACCGCGGCCGGCGCTGCTCGATGAGCCCGGATTCGGTGGCGTCGAGCCAGGCGTAGGTCGCCGACAGGCGCAGCGCGGTCGAAGGCGACCAGCTGGCTTCGGCGTCGATTCCCTTGCGGCGGCTGGAGCCGGCGGCGTTGGCGGTGGTGTTGGGGAACGTATACACCCCGACAATCTCGTCGCGCAGTCGCTGCCGATAGGCGGTCAAAGCGGCGCCGAAAGGCCCCTTGCGATAGCGCAGCGACACTTCGCCGCCCCGGCTCGATTCGGGTTTCAGCGACGGATTGCCGACGAAGCTCCCGGGATAATAGCCGAACAGGTCGAAGAAGGTCGGCTGGGCGATGCCCTGGCCATAAGTGGCGGACAGCTGAAACCCGCCGCCGAGCGCGGCCAGCGCCGATGCCCGCACCGTCGTCGCGTCCCTGAAGGCCGAAAACATGTCCCGCCGCACCGCCACGTCGGTCGACAGCGGGCCGAGGTCGTGCATCTTCCATTCGAGCGTCACCGACTGGTGCTGGCGGGCGCGATCCTGATCGGTCAGGCCAGGCAGCGATGCGCGCGAGCGAAAGGTTTCGCGCTCGCCCTCGACCGCGGCGATCAAGCTGTGGCGGCCGATCCGCTTTCCAGCCTCGATCGCGATCGTCCGCCGGGTTGCGCTGGTGCGGTTGACCGGCGCCTCGGCAAGGAAGTTGCGGTTGGTCGATCCGAGCAGGCTGGCCGAGGCGGTAGCGTAAGCGTCGGCCTGGTCGCCAAGCGTCGCATAGGCTCGCCCGGCCGTCATCCGGTTGCGGGTCGAATCGAGGGTGTCGGCGCGGAGGTAAGTGAATGGGTCAGTGCCGTCATAGTCGCTCCGCCCGTGCACCACGAAGCCCGAGCCGCCGACCACCAGCAGCGGCGACAGGCGATAGATGCCGCGCATCCGCGCCGACAGGTTGCGATAGCCGTCGCGCTCGCCGTGGCCGGAGAAACTGTCGATGCCGTCGCTGCGCTGACCGGCAATGCCGAACGACAGGCCGCGCTCGGCGGTGCCGACGCTCGATCGCGCCGCGCCGCGCCAAGTGCCGAAGCTGCCGCCCTCGACCACCAGAACACTGCCGCCCGCGCCCGGCGGCGGGCCATCGACCGCGACCACCCCGCCGATCGCCTCGCTCCCCCACAGCGCCGATTGCGGCCCGCGCACCACCTCGATCCGGCTCGCCACGTCGGCGTTGAGCAGGTCGAACCGCGGCGTATTGGCGGCGGCTGGGTCGTTGGCGCGAATGCCTTCGACGAACAGCAAGGTGTGGTTGGCCTCGGCGCCGCGAATGCGGACTTCGGCCAGCGTCCCCGCAGGACCGTTCATGGTAACCGACAGGGACGGGACGAGGCGGAGAAAATCGGTCACCAGCGGCGCCCCGATCCGCGCAATCCGCGATGCGTCGATCAGCGTTACGCTGGCCGGAGTTAGGTCCGCGCTATCCGCCGTGCGCGACGCGGTGACGATGATGGCAGCAGGGTCGATGGGTGGGGCGTCGAGCATATGTTTGTCCTTCCGGTCCATGACTTGTCGTCACGGAGGGAAGGGCGCGCCGGTGCACTGAGCTGCCGGCGCGGTCCGCCCACGTCGCACGGCTGGTCCCGGCCGGGAAACGGACGACGGACCAAGGCGGGTATCTGACTCGCCGAACTCCGGAAGGAGGAGCGGCTTACAGTTGCGGGCACAGCGCCGGATTTCCGCCGGCTTCCCCTTTGACCAGCCGCATTACACGGCCGGACCCTGATCCTGGGGCGAGGGGTGCGGCAGGGGCCGAGCCTTGTCAAGCGAGGCCGGCTGGGCTAGGGGCGCGCCAGCTTTTGAGGCTGGTCGGAACCAGCCAATCCCCGAAGGAATGACGCCGTGAAGACCGACACCCATCCCAACTATCACTTCATCACCGTGCAGATGACCGACGGCACGACCTACCAGACCCGCTCGACGTGGGGCAAGGAAGGCGATACGCTGACGCTCGACATCGACCCGACGGCGCATCCGGCGTGGACCGGCGGCCGCGGCACCATGCTCGACACCGGCGGCCAGGTCGCGCGCTTCAACAAGCGCTTCGGTGGCTTGAGCCTCGGCAAGAAGTAGGCGAACGACGCGGGACGTTTCGCCCGTGTCTTCCCCCGATCCACAGCACCGCACGGCTCCGACGCTGGAGACCGAGCGCATCTTGCTGCGCCATTTCCGCAAGGGCGACTTTGCGGCGCACAAGGCGATCGTCGGCGACCCGCTGGTGATGGGGCAGCTCGGCGCGCCGCCGCTCGGCACCGAGGACGCCTGGCGCCGCTGCGCCGCGTCCGTAGGCATGTGGGACCTGATGGGCTTCGGCGGCTGGGCGGTGTTCCGCCGGGCCGACAACCGCCTGATCGGCACCGTCGGCCTGTTCAATGCCTGGCGGGCGATGGAGCCAGAGTTCGGCGAGACTCCCGAAATGGGCTGGATCTTCGCCCGCGACGTCCATGGCCAGGGCCTTGCCGGCGAAGCCTGCCGCGCCGTGCTGGAGTGGGCTGACGCGCACCTCCCGCCGACCCCGGTGTGGGCGATCATCGCGCCCGACAACGCACCGTCGCTGCGCCTTGCCGAGCGCCTGGGCTTTGAGCGGCTTGCCGACAGCATCTACCATGACGAACCCACCGCGGTGCTCAAGCGGCCGGTGCGCTAGCTACCAGCCGCCCCCGCCGCCACCGCCACCGCCACCGCCCGAGAAACCGCCGCCGCCCGACCCGCTCGACGATCCCGGCGCGGTCGAGGCCGCGCTCATCGTGCTGGTCAGGCTGGAGCCGACATCGGTGGTGAAGCTGTCGACGTCGGTCCACGGGGAACCGCCGCCAATGTACCAGGCGAAGCCCTGCTGCCCGTCAGGCGCGGCCGAGGAGGCGGCCAGCACGTCGGTGAAGCGCTTGCCCCAGCGATTCTCGACATCGAGCGCGATCGCGTAGGGCAGGAATTTCTCGAACAGCTCGGGCGTCGCACGGGGCGGGCTCATGCGGTCGAGCTGGGGCCCTTCGGCGACCGACAGATAATGTTTGAAGCCGCGAATTCGGTCGATCAAATTTTGCCCATCAACCGTCGGCGCCGGCAGCCACCAGAAGGAGGAAACGACCAACGGCAAAGCGGTCAACAACGGCACGAACGGCCAATAATTGCCGGCCTGCATCGCCAAGGCCACCAGCGGAGCACCGCTGATCAGCGCCAGCAGGCCGAGCACGACCATCCCCAGCACTGCAAACAGGTTCCGCATCGACAGCCTGCCGCCCACCATCGTCAGGCCGCGCAAGGCGGTCAGCATGACCGCGATCGCCGCGCCGAGCGCGATCCCCGATCCGCCGGTGCCTGCGGCCACCCCGGCGACTCCGGCGGTGATCAGCATGACGAGGATGAACAGCGCCGCCCCGGCCAGGATCCAGCCCCAGTTGCGGTGAAACAGGTGACCGTCGAAGCGTTCGGAAAGCTGATCGTCGAGCTCGCTCTTGGCGCGCTCGAAAGTGGCATGTTCGGACTGGCGCATCATCAGCCGACCCGCTGCCCCGCCGATCAAGGTCGTCAGCAGGCGCTCTTCTTCGGTCGGGCCGGGGGTCCCCGCGCCGCTGCCCTCGATGGTGATGATGTCCTTCGCCAGGAACCCGCCGGGGTCCTTGATCAGCCGCAGGCGTCCGCGCACGCCAAGATTGACCAGGCTCGCCGACAGGCAGCGCACGTCGGTGCGTTTCTTCATCATGTAGCGCATCGCGGCCGGGCTGAGATTGTCGGGCGGGGAGAACAGCGGCACCATCGTCCCGGGATCCGGATCGCGGCCAACCCGCTTCCAGCCGGTCCAGTAGAACAGAGCCAGCACCCACAGGCCGGCCAGCGCGACCAGGCTGGCGCCGTTTTCGGCGAACCAGGCGGTGAAGCGGTCGGTTGCGGCCGGTGCGTCAACCACCCCCTTGGGCCAGGCGACGGCAACCGTCAGTCCTTCGTGGGAACCGAGCGGGGCAGTCGTCGCGACGGTGAGTTGGCCCGGCTGCTCCGACACCACCTGCGCGGCGCCGCCGGTCGACCCCTGCCGCCCGGTGTAGACGCTGCGGGCGCCGAGCCGGGCCGGCGAGGGCAAATGGATCGTCGCCTCCGCCGCGTCGATCGGGAACACCCAACCATTGCCGGTGACGTTCCAGTAGAGTTCGTCATACTCCTTGAACCGGCCGAGTTCGCGCGTGACGCGATAGTGGAGCCGATAAACATGTGGCCCGACCGGCACGTAGGTATCGGGATCGCCGAGCTTGATCCGGGTGCCGCCGCTGATGCCCTCAAGCGTGCGGCGCACGTCCTGGCCGTCGAGCGTGGCGCCCAACAGGCTGAAGCCGACGTGCAGGGTGGCGCCATTGCGCGCCCGATAGCGGGTCGGGAAATCGCGGAAGATGCCGTGGTTGATGAGGTCGTGCTCGGCGGTGACCGCAATCGTCTCGGTAACGTCGAGCGAGCCGTCCTTTTGAACCGCAATGTCGCTGGCGAAGCGGGTGATGCGCTCCTCCGCCGAGGCCGCCGCCGGCCACAGCGCTGCCAGCGCGGCGAGCAGCGCGAGACAGCGGCGCATCGGCTCAGGCCTTGCTGAAGTCGACCTTGGGCGCGGTCTGGATGCTCTGGTCGGCATCCTCGTAATAAGGCTCTTCCTTGAACCCCATCGGGCCGGCGATGAGCACGCCGGGGAAGGCTACCGCGGTGGTGTTAAGGTCGCGCGCGGTGGCGTTGTAGTACCGCCTCGCCGACTGCAATTCGCCCTCGACCGAGCTCAGCTGATCCTGCAACTGGCGGAAATTGGCGTCGGCCTTGAGCTCGGGATAGGCCTCGGCGACGGCCATGAGCCGCCCGAGCATGCCGGTCATCGCCATGTCGGCCTGCGCGGTGGCCGCAACCGACCCGCCGCCGATCGCCGCGCCGCGGTTGGCGCTGATCTTCTCGAAGGTCTCGCGTTCGTGCGTGGCATAGCCTTTGACCGCCTCGACCAGATTGGGGATGAGGTCGGCGCGTCGGCGCAGCTGGACGGTGATCCCGCTGAACGCCTCACGCACCAGCGCCCGCTGGCCGACAAGCCGGTTGTACAGCGCGATGACGATCATCACCGCCAGCGCGACGATGCCCAGAATAACCACCAAACCGATCATGCCCCGCTCCCGCAATGTCCTGCGGCTAGCTTAAGTGGGGGCGAACCCTTTAGAAAGCGGAAATGCCCCTGATCGCGGGTGCCTCGCTGGGCCCGGCAAAGCGCCCCGCTACATTGCGCTCATGTCGCCTGACGGGCTGACCTTGATGCGCAGGAAAAGCTTCGCCCCGCGCGGCCGCCGGCCATAGTCGAAATCGAACGACGAGGGCGCGAAGTCCCGGGTCAAACTACCCCCGGCAAACAGCGAGAATGGCCCCTTGCGCAACAGCGCCCGCTCATAACCGACGGTCACCGCGCCGATCCATCGCCGGGCGGGCGGGCCGGCATCGCTCAGCGACAGTTGCTCGGGCGTCACCTGGAGAAGCTCGGCGCGGCCGAACAGATTGTCCGCGCCACGCTGCGCCACGGCTTCCGCCAGGACGCTATCTTGCGGCCGGCTGTGTGCAGCCTTGGCCCGGCCCCACACCAGCGACGAGCGGAGGCGGAACGCACCCAATCGGTGGCTGGTGGAAATCCACGCCGCGCCGAACCGCTCATGCTCCCCACCGCCCGCATCACTCGGCGTCAACACATCGGCGTAGGAAGCGCCGAGGGTCACTCGGTCGTTGATCCGGCGAGTCAGCCGAAAGGCAAGGGAATCGGGCGTGTGCAGCGGTAGCGGCCAGCTGAGGTCGTGGCCGCTGAACGCGGTCGCTTCAACCGTAGTGCGGCCGAAGCGGGCGGCCAGGCCGAGCACGGTCGAGACGTCGTGGAAGCCGTCCTGCATGTTGTGGCCGAGCGGGGAGTCCGGATTACCCTCGGCCGACTCGCGGTGCATGTAGGGCACCGGGCCGAAGGCCGCTCCACCGCGCGGCGCGAACAGCAAGGTCAGATCCTGGTCGTTGGCGGCGCCGAGCTTGATCGTGTCCCTGAACTCGACCGCCATGAGCGTGTCATGGGCATGCATCGCATCGAGGTTCTCGGTTTGCAGCAATTGCGGCGTGCCGATGCTCCCGACCGTATATTGCTCAAGCGACCCCATGACACTGACACTGAAGCGGTTGCGGGGCGACAGATCCTTGTCGATCATCAGCATCCACGCCCCGGGACCGGTCACGCGCTGCTGTCCGCGCGGCCCGGAGGTCGCGGAATAGGCAAGGAACTGATTGATCCGGACCATCACCGCCGGCTTGCGCCTGGCCGGCGGGGCCATGCACATCTTCATCGCTGGATCCCTGACCTGACCGAGCGGGCAATCAGCGGGCGGTACCGTAGCGACCGCAGACGGCGTCGCCGGTTGGGCCATAGGCGCCATGTCCTGGGCGTGGCTCGCGGTGGCGAACAGCGCGATCGCCAGCACTGCTCCCGTCGCGTGAATGCCGGCGGGAGGGAATGCCATGGTTGCGTTGTTCCGTTCCGGATGATCCTAGAAAGCGGAAATACCCGTAATCGCGCGCCCCAGGATGAGGGCGTGGACGTCGTGGGTGCCTTCGTAGGTGTTGACCGTCTCCAGGTTCGCGGCGTGGCGCATGACCTGGAATTCGGCTGAGATGCCGTTGCCGCCGTGCATGTCGCGGGCGATCCGGGCTATATCCAGCGCCTTGCCGCAATTGTTGCGCTTTATCAAGCTGATAGTCTCGGGAACCAGGGTGCCTTCATCGAGTCTGCGGCCGACGCGGAGCGCCGCTTGCAGGCCAAGCGTGATCTCGGTGATCATGTTGGCGAGCTTGAGCTGAACCAGCTGGTTGGCCGCCAGCGGGCGGTCGAATTGCTTGCGGTCGAGGGTATATTGCCGGGCCGCGGAATAGCAGGCCTCGGCCGCGCCCATTGTCCCCCAGGCAATACCGTAGCGGGCGCGGTTCAAGCAGCCGAATGGGCCCTTCAACCCCTGGACATTGGGCAGCAGCGCGTCCTCAGGCACGTCGACCTCGTCCATCACGATCTCGCCGGTGATCGAGGCGCGCAAGCTCAGCTTCATGCCGATCTTGGGCGCGCTCAGCCCTTTCATGCCTTTCTCGAGGACGAACCCGCGGATGGCGCCGCCATGGGCTTCGGACTTGGCCCACACCACGAACACGTCGGCGATGGGCGAATTGGTGATCCACATCTTCGATCCGGAGATGCGGTAGCCGTCGGCGGTCTTGGTGGCGCGGGTGCGCATGCCGCCGGGGTCGGAGCCGGCGTCGGGCTCGGTCAGGCCGAAGCAGCCGACCAGCTCGCCGGTGGCGAGGCCGGGGAGGTATTTGCGGCGCTGCTCCTCCGAGCCGTAGGCATAGATCGGGTACATCACGAGGCTCGACTGCACCGACATCGCCGAGCGGTAGCCTGAATCGACGCGCTCCACCGCCCGCGCGATCAGGCCGTAGCTGACATAGCCCAGCCCGGCGCAGCCATAGTCCTCGGGGATGGTCGCGCCGAGCAGCCCGAGCGCGCCCATTTCGCGCAGGATGTCGCGGTCGAAATGCTCGTCCATGTAGGCGTCGGTGACGCGCGGCTGGAGCTTGTCCTGGGCATAAGCCTCGGCGCTGTCGCGGACGAGACGCTCTTCGTCGGTCAGCTGATGGTCGAGGTCGAACGGGTCGGCCCAGTCGAACGGCAAGAGGGTGGGGTCGGCCACGAACAATCTCCGCGAAGCTAAGGTTGGCGGCGCTGTAGCTGGGGGGTCGATCGAATGCCAGTGCCGCACCGGGCTGGCGGAGAGGGTGGGATTCGAACCCACGGTAGACTTTCGCCCACGGCGGTTTTCAAGACCGCTGCCTTAAACCACTCGGCCACCTCTCCTTCAGCTTTGCCCGCCTATCCAGCGGCAATGGATCGTGCAAGGCGTCGGCGGCGTTGAACGAGGAGGCGCAAGAGCGATGAAGCGGACGATGAGGTTGGTGATGCGTGGGATGATCGCGGCCTTTTTTGCCTCGCTGGTGGCGGCGGCCTCGGCGCAGGTCGATCCGCTCTTGCCCTTGCCTGCGCCGCCGCCGCAGCAGCGCCCGCTCTACCTGCCGCCGGTAGCGAGCATTCCGGCGCCGCCGCAGGGGTTCGAATCCTACAAACAGCGCCTTGTCGAGCGCGCGCGCCGCGCCGGGGTGCGCGAGGCTACGATCGCCGCGACCATCCCCGGCCTCTCCCTCAACAGCCGGGTGATCTCGCTCGACCGCGGGCAGCCCGGCGGGATCTACAACCCCAACGCCTATCCGCCGTTCGCGCCGTACCGCCGCGACCATGTCACGGGCGACCTCATCCGCCGGGGCCAAGCGCATTATGCCGCCAACGCCGGGCGCCTCGCGGCGATCGAGCGGCGGTTCGGGGTCGAGGCGTCGGTGTTGATGGCGATCTATGGCCACGAAACCAGCTATGGCACGGTCACCGGCGGGTTCGATTTGCTGTCGGCGCTGGCGACTTTGGCCTATGAAGGCCGCCGCCGCGAATTGTTCGAAAGCGAATTCGTGGCCGCGCTCAAGTTGATCGACCGCGGCACCCCGCGCTGGCGATTGAAGGGCAGCTGGGCGGGCGCCACCGGCTACCCGCAGTTCATGCCTTCGGCGGTGCTGCGCCTCGCCACCGACGGCGATGGCGACGGCCGCGCCGACATCTGGTCGAACGAGATGGACGGCCTCGCCTCGATCGCCGCCTACATGCGCGAGGCGGGGTGGAAACCGGGGGTCCACTGGGGCATTCCGGTGCGCGTACCCAACAATTTGAACCGCGCCGCCATCGGCTCGCGCCTCGTCGCGCCGCGCTGCCCGCCGGTCTACAAGCGTCACAGCGTGTGGAAGAGCCTGGCCGAGTGGCGCGCGCTGGGCGTTGCCCCCGTCGGCCGCACCAGCGGCATCGGCGAGAACGAGCAACTGAGCCTGCTCGAACCCGATGGCCCCTATGCCACCGCCTACCTCCTCAGCACCAACTACCGCTCGATCCTCGATTACAATTGCTCGAACTTTTACGCTTTGTCGGTGGGGCTGCTGGCGGATGCGATCGTCGGGCGGTGACCAACGTTTATCCCCTCGCGCGGCTGGCCGGGCGCAGCTAGAGAGGCGGTCCATCCTCTTTTCGGAGTCTGACCGACCCATGACTCGCGCCCCCTTGCTCGCCACCGCTGCCGCCGTCCTCGCCCTCACCGCGACCGCCGACGCCGCGGCGCCGCCCTATGACACGCCGGCGCCGATCGCCTACCTCATCGACCTGTCGTCGGGCGCGGTGCTGTTCGACAAGGGCGCCGACCAGCGCATGCCGCCCGCCTCGATGGCCAAGATGATGACCACCGAAGTGGCGTTCGAGCTGATCGACAAGGGCCAGTTGCCGCTGACCAAGACCTGCACCGTGCGCCCCGAAACCTGGACCAAGTGGCACGGGCCGCAGGCGGGTTCGACCATGTTCCTGAGCGTCAACGAGCAGGTCAGCGTCGAGAACCTGCTCCACGGCATCGTCACCTTGTCGGGCAATGACGCCTCGGTCGTGCTGGCCGAGTGCATCGCCGGGACGGAGGACGCCTTCGCCAACCAGATGAACGCGCTCGCCGGGCAGCTTGGCCTCGCCCATTCGCACTTCGGCACCGCCAACGGCTGGCCCGACGAGGGGCGGACCTATGTCACCGCGCGCGACCTCGCGACGCTGGCCCGCGCGTCGATCGAGCGCCATCCCAAGCTGTACAAGCAATTCTACGGGCAGCCGAGCTTCACCTGGGGCAAGACGCTGGGGTCGGGCCAGGACATCGTCCAGGCCAACCGCAACCCGATCCTCGGCAAGATCCCCGGCGCCGACGGGTTGAAGACCGGCCACACCGACGAGGCCGGCTATGGCTTCACCGGGTCAGCCGAGCAGAACGGGCGGCGGCTGGTGATGGTGATCGCCGGGCTGGCGACCTACAATCAGCGGATCGAGGAATCGGTCCGGCTGATGAGCTGGGGCTTCAACGCCTGGTCGGCCAAGCCGCTGTTCAAGGCCGGCGCCGAGATTGGGAAAGCGCAAGTTCAATTGGGCAGCGACAATGAAGTGGCGTTGCTCGCCCCGCGTGACCTCGCCGTCACCGTCCCCGCCGGGCTCGGCGCGACGACGGCGATGAAAATCCGCTACCAGGGGCCGGTCAAGGCACCGATCGCCAAGGGCCAGCACATCGCCGACCTGATCGTCACGACCCCCGACACCGGCGAGCAGGTGATGCCGCTGGTCGCCGCCGAAGCGGTCGGCAAGGCCGGTTTCTTCGGGCGGATGTGGAGCGGACTCAAGTCGATGCTGGGGATGGCCTGACGTCATGGCCCGCGGACGCTTCGTCAGCCTTGAAGGCGGGGAGGGGGTCGGCAAGTCGACCCAGCTCGCCGCGCTCGCCGCCGCGCTGGAGGGCAGGGGCCTCGCCGTCCTCGTCACGCGCGAGCCCGGCGGCAGCCCGGGCGCCGAAGCCATCCGCAGCCTGCTGCTGGAAGGCGAGGAGGGCCGCTGGAGCCCGCGCGCCGAAGCGCTGCTGTTCGCTGCCGCTCGCGCCGACCATATCGACAAGACCATCCGACCGGCGCTGCAACGCGGCGAGTGGGTGCTGAGCGATCGCTTCGTCGACAGCTCGCTCGCCTATCAGGGCGAGGCCGGTGGATTGGGCATCGAGGCGGTGCGCGACCTCCACCGGTTCGGCAGCCTCGATTTCCTGCCCGACCGCACCTTGGTGTTGCAGCTCGACGAGTCCGAAGCCGGCGCCCGGGCGCGCACCAGGGACGGCCACCCCGGCGACCGCATCGGCTCGCGCCCGCCAAGCTATCATGCCGCGGTCGACGCCGGCTTCCGCGCGCTGGCCGCCAAGGAGCCGGGGCGGGTCAGACTGGTCGACGCCAGCGGCAGCGCCGCGACCGTGACCGCGCGCCTGCTCTACGCGCTCGGCGACCTCATCGGATGATCGAGGGCCAGAAGAAGGCGATCGACCAGTTCCTCGCGGCGTGGGCGACGCGGCGGCTGCACCACGCCTGGCTGCTCGCCGGGCCGCGCGGGGTGGGCAAGGGCAGCTTCGCGCGCGCTGCCGCCAAGCGGGTGCTGGCCGACGCCGCCGGACCGCCGCCGGGCGGTGACGGGCTCGAGGTTGCGCCCGACCACATGGTGTCGCACCTGATCGCCGCCGGCAGCCACCCCGATTACCGCCTGCTCGAGCGGCTCGAAAATCCCAAGACGGGATCGCTGTCGCGCAACATCGGCGTGGCGCAGGTGCGCGCGCTGGGCGACCTGCTCAGCGTCACCGGCTCGCTCAGCCCGTGGCGGGTGATCGTGGTCGATGCCGCCGACGACCTTGAGGGCTCGGCCGCCAACGCCTTGCTCAAATTGCTCGAGGAGCCGCCGGCGAACACCTTGTTCCTGCTGGTCGCGCATGCGCCGGGGAGGCTGCTGCCGACGATCCGCTCGCGCTGCCGCCGGCTCGACTTCGCCCAACTTGACGATGCCGCCATGACGTCACTGCTAAGTCGCTCATTTCCTGACCGAAACCCGGCTTCAATCGGTCAATTGGTCAGCTATGCCGGCGGCTCGGCGGGCCGCGCGATGCAGGCCGCGGCGCTCGATCTCGGCCCGCTGGAAGCCGCCGCCTTGGCCATCATGAGCGACGGCGACCCCGACAATGCCCGCCGCGCGGCGCTGGCCTCCCAACTGTCGGGCAAGGCCGCGGCAGAGCGTTATACCGCCTTCCTCGACATGGTCCCGGCGCTGATCGCGCGCGAGGCGAGGGGGCTGGCCGAACCGCGCCGCGGCCAGGCGCTCGACGCTTATGCCCGGGCACGCGAGACGGCGGTTCTCGCGCCGCGGCTTTCGATGGACCCGGGGATGACCGTGTTCCAGCTCGGCACCATCCTCGCCGGCGTCGCCTTGAAGCGCTAAGCTGGCGCGGCTAGGGCCTGACCCATGGCCGAGCCTTATTACATCACCACCGCGATCAGCTACCCCAACGGCCGCCCGCATATCGGCCACGCCTATGAAGCGATCGCCGCCGACGCCATGGCCCGCTTCCGTCGCGCCCAAGGCCGCGACGTGCGGCTGGTCACCGGGACCGACGAGCATGGCCTCAAGATGGTTCAGGCAGCCCGCGCCGAAAATCGCGACACGCTTGAGTATGCCGACGAAATGTCTTCTTATTTCAAGGCGATGTGCGATACACTTGACATTTCGTACGACGCATTCGTGCGGACGTCCGAGGATCGTCACCACGCCGCCAGCATCGCCTTGTGGAAGGCGCTGGAGGCGGCCGGCGACCTCTACCTCGACCGCTACGAAGGCTGGTATTCGGTCCGCGACGAGGCGTTCTACGACGAAAAGGAGCTGGTTGCCGGGGAAGGGGGCGAGCAGCTCTCGCCGCAGGGCACGCCGGTCGAGTGGACCGCCGAGGAGACCTGGTTCTTCCGCCTGTCGAAGTATCAGGAGCCGTTGCTAGCGCATTTCCGTGACAATCCCGGCTTCATCCAGCCCGACAGCCGCCGCAACGAGGTGTTGCGCTTCGTCGAGGGCGGCCTCAACGACCTCAGCGTGTCGCGCACCAGCTTCGACTGGGGCGTGCCGGTGCCGGGATCGCCGGGCCATGTGATGTACGTCTGGGTCGACGCGCTGACGACCTACATGTCCGGGGTCGGCTTTCCCGACCGCGACGGCGACTTCGCCCGCTTCTGGCCGGCCGATGTCCATTTGATCGGCAAGGACATCGTGCGCTTCCACACCGTCTATTGGCCAGCGTTCCTGATGTCGGCCAAGCTGCCGCTGCCGAAACAGGTGTTCGGCCACGGCTTCCTTCTCGCGCGCGGCGAGAAGATGTCGAAATCGCTCGGCAATGTGGTCGATCCGATGGCGCTGGCCGAACGCTTCGGGGTCGATCCGTTGCGTTACTTCCTGCTGCGCGAGATCAGCTTCGGCCAGGACGGCAGCTATAGCGCCGAAGCGATCGCCACCCGCTGCAACGCAGAACTCGCCAACAGCTTCGGCAATCTCGCCCAGCGGAGCCTGTCGATGGTGTTCAAGAACCTCGACGGGATCCTGCCGCCGCCTGGACAGGCCGAGGAGGATTTAAAACTTCAAGCCTTGGTAGTCACTGCAGCTCAGATGGAAATGCCACGAGCCTTTGACCAATTTGCCTTTTCGGTAGGGATCGAAGCGTGGCTCAGAGCGGTGTTCGCATGTAACCAATACGTTGATGCGATGGCACCTTGGGCGCTTCGCAAGACCGATCCTATGCGGATGGCAGAAGTGCTCGGTACGGTCGTAGGTTGTGTCCGGGCGTTAGCTGAAGCGATACAGCCAATCATTCCCACCTCGGCTCAACGGCTGCTCGACTTCATTGGTGGTGGGGAAGGGGGCCAACCGATCGCCGCGCCGACGCCGATCTTCCCGCGGCTCGAATTGACCGAGGACGACAGCCAATGAGGCTGATCGATAGCCATTGCCATCTGGTCTACGAGGGGCTGGCCGAACGGCAGAGCGAAGTGCTCGCCGCCGCCCGGGCGCGCAATGTCACCGGCTTCCTCAACATCTCGACCCGCCAGAGCGAATGGGGTGACGTCATCGCCGTTGCGGGGCGCGAGCCCGACGTGTGGGCCAGCGTTGGGGTCCACCCGCACGAGGCCGACGCCCATCCCGACCTCGGCGCCGCCGCGCTGGTAGACGCCACGCACCATCCGAAGGTCATCGCCATCGGCGAATGCGGGCTCGATTATTATTACGACAAGTCGGACCGCGCCGCCCAGCGCGAGCGCTTCGCCGCGCATCTCGAGGCGGCGCGCGAGACCGGGCTGCCGCTGATCATCCATACCCGCGATGCAGAGGACGACACCGCCGAGATATTGACCCGCGAAGTCGGCAAGGGCGGAGTCAAAGCGGTGCTCCATTGCTTCACCGGCAGCCAGCGACTGGCCGACATCGCGCTCGGCCTTGGCCTGACCATCTCGCTGTCGGGGATCGTCACCTTCAAGAACGCCGCCGCGCTCCAGGACACGGCAAAGACCATCCCCGCCGACCGCCTGCTGGTCGAGACCGACGCCCCGTTCCTCGCCCCGGTGCCCAACCGCGGCAAGGTGTGCGAGCCGGCCTTCGTTGCCGACACCGCCGCTTTCGTCGCCGGGTTGCGCGGCGTGCCGGTCGAGGAACTGGCCCAAACAACCACCGCCAACTTCTTCCGATTGTTCGCAAAAGCCGCCGCATGAGAGCGATGGAGAGCATCCTGTGACCAACGACGTGATGCTCGGCAGCCTCTACATCCTGATGGCGATGATGCTGGTACTGGGCGCGCTGATCAACCGCCGCGAGCCGTTCGCCAGGATGGTGACGATGTTCCTCGCCAGGGTGGCGATCTTCGGCGCCGGGTTCGTGCTGTTCAGCTTTCGCGACGATTTGAGCTACGTCGGCCAGCGCCTGAAGGCCGAAGCGACCGGAGCGCCCATGGTCGATGCCGGCGGCGCCGCGGTGCGGGTGCCGATGGCGATCGACGGCCATTTCTGGGTCCAAGGCGCGATCAACGGCGTACCGACACGCTTCCTGGTCGATAGCGGCGCGACGATGACGACGATCAATCGTGCCGCGGCAAAAGCAGCCGGAGTCGCCGTCAGCAGCGGCGAGGGCCCGTTGGTTCGCACCGGCAACGGCATCGTCCGCGTTTCGACCGGCAGGGCCGAGACGCTCGACATCGCCACGATCGAGCGGCGCGACGTTGGGCTGCATATCGTCGAGGTCGACGACATGAACGTGCTCGGGATGAACTATCTGTCGTCATTGAAGCGCTGGGGGGTCGAGGGTCGCTGGCTGGTGATGGAACCCTGACATCGTCCATCCATATTTTACATAATACATATTATCATACTAGGATTTGCCAGTGGATGACGCTCAAAACAAGGCCCCCCGGCCTTTAAATGCCCCTGACGAAGCCCAGGCCCACGCACTGGCTCGGCTGGTGGCGATCATGGCGCGCTTGCGCGACCCCGAGCATGGTTGCGAATGGGACCGCGTGCAGAGTTTCGCGACGGTCGCGCCCTACACCATCGAGGAAGCCTATGAGGTCGCCGAGGCGATCGCCCACGGCGACATGGCCGCGCTCGCCGATGAACTGGGCGATTTGCAGCTGCAGGTGGTGTTCCACGCCCGCATGGCCGAGGAAATCGGCGCATTCACTCTCACCGACGTCATGACCGGCATCGCCGACAAGCTAGAGCGCCGCCATCCGCATATCTTCGGCGATGCGGCGGCCAGCCCCGGCTGGGAAGCGCTCAAGGCTGACGAGCGCAGCGCCAGGGAGGACAAGAGCGCGCTGGCCGGGGTGGCGCTGGCCCTGCCCGCGCTGGAGCGCGCGGTGAAGCTTCAAAAGCGCGCCGCGCGCACCGGCTTCGACTGGCCCGACATTTCAGGCCCCAGGGCAAAGATCCTCGAGGAGTTCGATGAAATCGAGGCGGCGCCGCCCGAGGAGCTGGAAGAAGAAGTCGGCGACCTGATGTTCGCGATTGCCAACTTCGCACGCCATCTCAAGGTTGACCCCGAAGAGGCGCTGCGCAAGGCCAACCGCAAGTTCGAGGCCCGCTTCAGGGCGATCGAGCAAGCGCCCGGTTTCGCCTCGATGACGCTCGACGAGCAGGAAGCGCTGTGGGTGGCGCACAAGCAGGCTCAAAGAGCGTCGTAACGCGCCCAGTTGGCGGGGCTCAGCCGCACCGCGAGATGGACGGTTTCGCCCTCCATCCGTTGGTCGAGCACGGTGCCGCGCGCGTGGAGCCAGGCGAGCCGCGTCCCGTCGGCCGCCGCGACCTTGAGGCGGCGCTGCTCATCGCCGGCGTGGAGCCTTGACGCGACCGCCTCGCGCAATTCCTCGATGCCCCAGCCGGTCAGCGCCGAGACGCAAGCGACATTGTCGCGCCGCGCCGCCTCGCCGGGCACCTCCGCGCGCCGGTCTTCGTCCATCAGGTCGAGCTTGTTCCACACCTCGAGCCGCGGCGGGCTGTCGGGTTCGTCGAGGCCAAGGCTCGCGAGCACCTCGGCGACATCGGCCGCCTGAGCGTCGCTGTCGGGGTGGGCAAGGTCGCGGACGTGAAGGATGAGGTCGGCCGACGAGACTTCCTCCAGCGTCGCCCGGAACGCCGCGATCAACTGCGTCGGCAAGTCCGAGACGAACCCGACCGTGTCGGACAGGATTGCCTTGTCGAAGCCGGGCAGGCGGACGTCCCGCATGGTCGGGTCGAGCGTTGCGAACAGCAAATCCTCGGCCATGACATTGGCCTGGGTCAGCCGGTTGAACAGGGTCGACTTGCCGGCATTGGTATAGCCGACCAAGGCGATCACCGGCCACGGCGCGCGCTGACGGCGGTCGCGGTGGAGGCCGCGGGTGCGCTTGACCTGTTCAAGCTCCTTCTTGATTCGCGCCATGCGGTCGCGGATCAGGCGGCGATCGGCCTCAATCTGGGTTTCGCCAGGGCCGCCGAGGAAGCCGAAGCCGCCGCGCTGCCGCTCAAGGTGGGTCCAGCTGCGCACCAGCCGGCCCGCCTGGTAATCGAGGTGCGCCAGTTCGACCTGCATCCGCCCCTCGGCCGTCGCGGCGCGCTCGCCGAAAATCTCGAGGATCAGGCCGGTGCGGTCGATCACCTTGCACTTGGTCATTTCCTCGAGCGTTTTCTGCTGGACCGGGGTCAGCGCGGTATCGACGATCAGCAATTTGGCGTCATTGGCCACGGCCAGCGCCGCAATCTCTTCCGCCTGACCCTTGCCGAACAGGCTGGCCGGGCGGACGGTGCGGATGCGAACGGCGCGCCTTGCGACGACGTCGATGCCGATCGCTGCAGCGAGGCCGGCGGCTTCGTCGAGCCGCGCCTCGGCCGAGCGCATCGCCTGCGCCCCGCCGCGATCGGGCAAGACGACCAGCGCCCGCTCGCCGCGCGCAATGCCGTCGGCGTCGCCGCGCTCGAACAGGCTCAGCTGCCGTCTCCCGCATCGTCGCCGTGCTCGCCGCCGCCCAGGTCGAGCGGGCTTGGCGGCTGGATGGTCGACACCGCGTGCTTGTAGATCAACTGGACCTGCCCGCCGCGCGCCAGCAGCAGCGAGAATTGGTCGTGCCCGGCGACGCTGCCTTCGAGCATGACGCCGTTGACGAGGTACAGCGTCAGCGACTCCCCTCCCCGCTCGGCGGCGGCAAGGAACAGGTCCTGCAGCGCCGGCCGGCCTTTCGGCGCGGCCTCGGCGGCCGCGGCCAGCACCGGCGCCTCGGCCGGCATGATGGTCGAGATGGCGTGCTTGTAGATCAGCTGGGCGATGCCGTCGCGGCGCAACAGCAGCGAAAAAGCGTCGAACCAGGTGATGATCCCGCCAAGCTTGACGCCCTTCATCAGGAAGATCGTCACCGGGGTCTTCGACCGGCGGCACTCGTTGAGGAAAATATCCTGCAAGGTCGGGGACTTGTCAGCCATGTCTGCGTCTATTCCTCGCCGTCGCGCTTGTCGCCCAGGCCAAGCGCCTTCAGTTTGCGGTGCAACGCCGAGCGCTCCATCCCGATGAACGATGCGGTGCGCGAGATATTGCCCGAGAAGCGCCGGATCTGGATCTTGAGATATTCGCGCTCGAAACTCTCGCGCGCTTCCCTCAGCGGCGAACCCATGATCGCCATCGACGTGCTCGACACGCTGATCGTCCCCTGCGTGTCGACCACTTCGGACGGCAACAGGTCGATCTCGATCCGGTCGACGCGGTCGCCGGGCGTCATGATCATCGTCCGCTCGATGATGTTCCTGAGCTGGCGGACGTTGCCTGGCCAGTCGTGCGCCTGCAACGCGGCCATCGCGTCGGGCGACATGTCCGGCGACGGCACGCGGCGCTCGGCGGCGTAGCGGGCGAGGAAATGGATGACCAGTTCGGGGATGTCCTCGCGCCGCTCGCGCAGCGACGGGATGCGCACCGGCACCACGTTGAGGCGGTAATAGAGATCCTCGCGGAAGCGGCCGGCGACAATCTCGTCGGCGAGGTTGCGCGAGGTCGCCGACAGCACCCGCACGTCGACCTTCACCGGGCGTTGGCCGCCGACCCGGGTATAGCTCTGGTCGGTCAGCACGCGCAGGATTTTGCCCTGGGTGGTGATCGGCATGTCGGCGATCTCGTCGAGGAACAGGGTCCCGCCGTGCGCCTGCTCGAGCAGGCCCGGGCGGGCGACACCGTCATGCTCGGAGCCGAACAATTCCTCCTCGACCCGCTCGGGGCTCATCATCGCCGCGGAGACGACGATGAACGGTGCGTTGGCGCGCGGGCTCCACTGGTGGATCATCCGCGCGGCAATCTCCTTGCCGACACCGGCCGGTCCGGTGATCATCACCCGGCTGCCGGTCGGGGACACCCGCTTCAAGGTCGCGCGGACGGTGTTGATCGCCACCGAATTGCCCGACAGCGTCTCGTCGCTGCCGAACACCGCCTTCAACTCGGCATTCTCACGGCGCAACCGGTCGGTCTCGGTGGCGCGGGCGACGAGGTGGAGCAATTTGTCCGCCTTGAACGGCTTTTCGATGAAGTCGACCGCGCCCTCGCGGATCGCGGCGACCGCGGTATCGAGGTTGCCGTGGCCCGAAATCATGATCACCGGCAGGGTCGGGTCGCGGTGCTTGACCTGCTCGAGCAATTGCAGCCCGTCGAGCCGCGAGCCCTGCAGCCACACGTCGAGCAGAACTAGGCTCGGCCGGCGCTCCTCGATGGCTTCCAGCGCTGACGTGCTGTCGGCTGCGGTGCGCACCGTATAGCCTTCGTCCTCGAGGACCCCAGACACCAGTTCGCGAATGTCGGCTTCATCGTCGACGACCAGGATTTCAAGCGCCATCAGCTGGGCTCCACATCGTTCATGTCATCTCCATCGAAATCGTCGCCGTGCCCGGCCTCGTCGCCGTCGGTCGTGGATTGCCCCTCAAGCGCGGCGAGCCGGTCGGCGTCGAACGCGATCCGGACGTGGGTGCCCCCGCCCTTGCGGTCGAGGAAGGCGATCTCGCCGAGATGCTCCTCGACGATCTTCTTGACGATCGCCAGCCCGAGCCCGGTGCCGCGCACCCGGGTCGTCATGTAGGGCTCGGTCAGCCGCTCGCGATCCTCGGGCAGGCCAACCCCGGTGTCGAGCAGGTCGATCACCAATTGTTCGCCCTCGCGCCGGAGGTGGAGGTCGATATGGTCGCCCTGCGGCGATTGCTCGCCGCGATTCCGCCGCACCTCGATCGCCTCGACAGCGTTCTTGACGATGTTGGTCAGCGCCTGGCTCAGCTGACGGCGGTCGCAGACCATCATGATCGGCCCCGCCGGCGGCTCAAGCGTGAAGGCGATGCCGGGATGCGCGACCTCGTGGAGGAAGAGTGCAGCACGCGCGATGTCGTGGATATTCTCCTCGCGGAACACCGGTTTGGGCATCCGCGCGAAGTTGGAGAATTCGTCGACCATCCGGCGCAAATCGCCGACCTGGCGGATGATCGTCTCGGTCAGCCGGGCGAAGGTGTCGGGATCGGACTTGATTTCTTCGCCATAGCGCCGCTGGAGCCGCTCGGCGGCGAGCTGGATCGGGGTTAGCGGGTTCTTGATTTCGTGCGCGATGCGCCGCGCGATATCCGACCAGGCGGCGCGGCGCTGGTCGCTCAGCTGGTCGGTGATGTCGTCGAACGTCAGGACCCCGCCATCGGCATAGCGCATGCGCTTGACCGCCAGCGTCCGCTGGCCGCTCTCGGCGTGGATGGTGACGGTGGCGTCGCGCGTTTCCCCCGCCATGAATTCTTCGAGTTCGGGCGAGACGCTCTCGATCGTCCGCCCCTCGATTGTCTCGCTGTCCTGATGGAGCAGCGCTTCGGCCGAGCGATTGATCAGCAGGATGCGCTTGTCATTATCGACCGCGATGACTCCCGCGGTGACCGACGACAGCACCGCCTCGATGAACGCGCGGCGGGTGTCGAGCTGGGCGTTGGCGGCAAGCAAGGCGCCGGTCTGCTCCTGCAATCGCCCGGTCATGCGGTTGAACGCGGCAGCCAGCGTGGCGATCTCGTCGGCCGGCGGGACGACCTGTACCCGGGCGGAGAAATCGCCCTCCTCGATGCGCCCGGCCGCGTCGACCAGTTCGCTGACTGGGCGGAGCAGCCGATCAGCCAGCCGCAGCGCGGTGAAGATCGCCAGCGCGACGATGATCAGCGCACCCAGAAGCAGCGCGAAGTTAAAGCGCAACTGGCTGTCGCGGCTCCGCGCCAGGAGGTCGCGATAGTCCGTCAGGACGCCCCCGGCGCGGTCGATCTGCGCCTTGAAGTCGGCATCGACCTGGCGCGCCACGAACAGATAGCTCGACGAACCGTAGGCAATCGGGACGATCACCGCGATCCGCCCCGGCGCCCTGACCTCGCCGACCTCGCCGGCGCGCAATTTGGCGAGGCCGCTGGCGATCTGGGTCGGCTGGATCATCCCCTCATAGGGCAGGACCAGGGCCAGCGACTGCACCTGCCCGTCGGGAGTAATGTGGAGCACCGCTGCCTCGTTGAGGCTGCGGCTATAGACCTGGTAGGCGACGCCGGTGTTGAACTGCTGACTGTCGATCGGCATTTGCGCGAGGTAACCCGCGAGGTCGCCGGACATCGCCAGCGCCTCGTTGTTGACGCGCTTGACCTCGTGGACATAGGTCGACTGAGCGAGCTGGACGGTATTTTCGAGCATCCCGCGCGCGCGGTCCGAGAACCAGAATTCGAGGCCCGACTGGATCAGCAACGAGGCAAAGATCGCCACCAGCACGGTCGGCACCGCGGCAATCACCGAGAACAGGGCCACCAGCCGCGTATGCAGCCGCCCGGTGCCGATGCCGCGCCGCTCGGCCCGAGCCCGCGCCAGCTGCCGCGCCAGCAGCACCATCAGCGCGATCGCCGGCAGCAAATTGGCAATCAGCAGCAAGGCGATCAGCGGCGGCGAAAGCAAGGTGCCCGGCGCGGAATCACGGCGCAGGACCGATACCGTGAACACCAGCATGGCAACGACCAGCGCGCCGCATGCCCACGTCGCGTACGTGAACAACCGCTCGTTCGATCGGAACCGCTCGACCAGCCGCGACAGGCGCGGGTCGACCCGGTCAGCCGGTTCGGATTCGGATCTCGGGGCGTGCATCGGCACTCCGCCTAGCACGGACGCGTTGCATAAAAAACACAGTGTGTGCGGCGAATCGTCAGGCGGCGCTTCGGGCCAGCCAGGGCGCGTAGAATTCGCGCAACGCGGCAATCACCGCGGCCGGATCGTCGAGCGTATTGACGCGGTTGCGGAACTCGGCCGATCCGGGCAGCCCCTTGGTGTACCAGCCGATATGCTTGCGCGCCAGATTGACCCCGGTGACCGTCCCGTAGAGCAATTGCATGGCGTCATATTGCTCGAGGATGACGTCAAGCTGCTCGTCGATGTCCGGCTCGGGCTTGTCGCCGCCGGCAAGGTCGCTCATCACCTGGCCGAGCAACCACGGGCGGCCATAGGCGCCGCGCCCGATCATCACCCCATCGGCGCCCGACTGCGCAAGCGCAATGCGCGCATCCTCGCGGGTGTTGATGTCGCCGTTGACGATCACCGGAAGGCGGGTTGCCTGCTTGACCTTGCGCACGAAGGTCCAGTCGGCCGAGCCCTTGTACATCTGGCAGCGGGTGCGGCCGTGGACGGTTATCATGCGGATGCCGAGATCCTCGGCGATGCGCGCCAATTCGGGCGCGTTGAGGCTCGAATGATCCCAGCCCATCCGCATCTTGAGCGTCACCGGCAGGGAGACCGCCTTGACCGTCGCGGCGATGATCGAGGCGGCCAGCGGCAGGTCACGCATCAGCGCCGAGCCGGCGTCGCCATTGACGACCTTCTTCACCGGGCAGCCCATGTTGATGTCGATGATCGCCGCCCCGCGCTGCTCGTTGAGCTTCGCCGCTTCGGCCATCTCGCCCGGGCCGCAGCCGGCCAGCTGCAGCGACACCGGCTCCTCGACCGGGTCCCAAGCCGCTTTCTGCAGGCTCTGGCGGGTTTCGCGGATCATCGCCTGGCTGGCGATCATCTCACTCACCGTGAGGCCCGCGCCATAGCGCTTGACCGTCTTGCGGAACGGCAAATTGGTGACGCCCGTCATCGGCGCCAGGATGACCGGCGCGGCGATGGTCACGGGTCCGACCGAGATGGGTTTGATCAGGCTCATGGGAAAGCGCGCCTTTACAGAAGGAGGCCCGAGCGGGCAAGGCGCGGCGATGTCCACCGCCCCTGCCACGGTCACCGCCCTCATCGTCGCCGCCGGGAGCGGCAGCCGGTTGGGCGGCGAGTTGCCCAAGCAGTTTCGCTTGCTCGGCGGCAAGGCGGTACTCGCCCGTGCGGTCGACGCATTGGCATCCCACCCGCGGATCGATGCCGTTCGGGTGGTGATCGGCGCCGGTCAGCATGACATGGCCCGTCTGGCAATCGGCGACCGGGACGTCGGCGAGTTGATCGTCGGCGGGGCCGAGCGCGCCGACAGCGTCCGCGCCGGCCTGGCGGCGATCGGCGACGGCATCGTCCTCGTCCACGACGCCGCGCGCCCATTCTGTCCCCATGGGGTGATCGACCGGCTGCTTGCCGCGCTCGACACCCACGACGGCGCCGTGCCCGCCCTCCTCGTCGCGGACACGCTGGCCAGGGGCGGCCCGACCATCGACGCGATGGTTGACCGCCGCCACTTGCTCCGCATCCAGACCCCGCAGGCGTTTCACGTCGAGGATCTATTGTTCGCTTATGACGAAGCCAGCCCGCGTTCGCCGACCGACGAGTCGAGCGTTATGGTCGCGGCGGGATTGAAGGTCGCGACGGTCGAGGGGGATGCCATGCTGGAGAAACTGACCGGCCAGGGCGACTGGGACCGCGCCGAAGCGATGCTCGCCGCCCGCCTCGTCAGCCGCACCGGCCTGGGCTTCGATGTCCACGCCTTCACCGGTGCCGGGCCAATCACGCTCGGCGGGGTGGAGATCGCGCACGACCGCGGGCTGGCCGGGCATAGCGACGCCGATGTCGCGCTCCATGCCCTGACCGACGCCCTGCTCGGCGCCGCTGGTCTGGGCGACATCGGCGAGCATTTCCCGCCGGGCGACCCTCAGTGGAAGGGCGCCAGCAGCGACCGTTTCCTCGCCCACGCCGCGGCGCTGGTGCGGGCGCGCGGCGGCATCATCGACCATGTCGATTGCACGATCATCTGCGAAGCGCCAAAGGTGGGGCCGCACCGCGCCGCGATGCGTTCCGCCATTGCCGCGATCCTCGGGATTGGCGAAGGCGCGGTGAGCGTCAAGGCGACGACCACCGAGCGGCTCGGCTTCACCGGGCGCGGCGAAGGCATTGCCGCCCAAGCGGTTGCGACGGTCCGGATGGAGGCGAAATGAACGCATTATTGCCCGACGAACTGGTCGCCAAGGCGAGGCAGGTGATCGAGGCCAATCGCGCCGCCGGACGCCGCATCGCCGTCGCCGAAAGCTGCACCGGTGGGCTGGTCAGCGCGGCGCTGACCGAGATCGCCGGCTGCTCCGACGTGTTCGAGGCCGGCTATGTGACGTACTCGAACGCGGCCAAGCACGGCCTGCTCCACGTCGGCAACGAAGTCGTCGAGACGTTCGGCGCGGTTAGCATCGCCACCGCCTGGGCGATGGCCCAGGGCGCGCTCGACGCCTCAGGCGCCGACGTCGCGGTGGCCATCACCGGGATTGCCGGCCCCGACGGCGGCACCCAGAACAAGCCGGTCGGGACGGTCGTCTTTGCCCGCGCCGAGCGCATGCCGGGTCCCGATGAGGTCGTCGCCGACCAGAAACTGTTCGACGCCAGCGAAGGCCGCTCCGGGGTGCGCTTTCAGGCGACGCTGTGCGCGCTGGAGCTGCTGCTGCCGTAGAGCGCCGCGGCACGCTGCTCGAACGCCCCGGTCATGCGCCTCAGCGCGCGGTCGAACATCGCCCCAGCCAGGCTTTCGAACAAGCGTGACTTGAACGCGAAGTCGACCGAGAAGAACACCTCGGTCCCGCCATTCGCGCCAGGCTCGAAGCGCCACTCGTTCTTGAGATATTTGAGCGGCCCCTCGATGTAATCGACGACTATTTTCGCTGGACGCTGCTTGGTCACGCGGCTGGTGAACCGCTCCTTGAAGGCGTTGAAGCCGACCACCAGGTCGGCGACCGTCTCGGTCTCGCTCGACGATCGGATCCTGACCGCCACCACCCATGGCAGGAACTCGTCGTAGCGCGCAATGTCGGCGACGAGGTCGAACATTTGCTCGGGCGTGTACGGCAGACGCTTGGACTCCGAATGACGCGGCATCAGGCGGTCGCGGCCCCTGCCCTCGCCAGCTGCGCCTCGCGCGCGGCCTTCATCTTCGCGAAGTCGTCGCCGGCGTGATAGCTCGAGCGGGTCAGCGGGCTCGCCGCGACCAGCAGGAAGCCCTTGGCGCGAGCGATCGACGCGTAAGCCGCGAATGCGTCGGGGGTGATGAAGTCGGCGACATTGGCGTGGCGCGGGGTCGGCTGGAGATATTGGCCCATGGTGAGGAAATCGATGCCCGCCGAGCGCATGTCGTCCATCACCTGGTGGACTTCGAGCCGCTCCTCGCCGAGGCCGACCATCATGCCGGACTTCGTGAAGATCGACGGGTCGAGTTTCTTGACCGTCTCCAGCAAGCGCAGCGACGCGTAATAGCGCGCCCCGGGGCGGATCGTCGGGTACAGCCGCGGCACCGTCTCGAGGTTGTGGTTGTAGACATCCGGGCGGGCCGCGATGATCGCTTCGACCGCCCGCTCGTGCTTGTTGCGGAAATCGGGCGTGAGGATTTCGATCGTCGTGTCGGGCGTGGTCCGGCGCAGCGCCTCGATGACCTTGACGAACTGGCTCGCCCCGCCGTCGGGCAGATCGTCGCGGTCGACCGAGGTGATGACGATGTGGCTGAGCCCGAGCGCGGCGGCGGCATCGGCGGTATGCTGCGGCTCCAGCGCGTCGACCGCGCGCGGCATCCCCGTCTTGACGTTGCAGAAGGCACAGGCGCGGGTGCAGGTGTCGCCCAGGATCATCACCGTGGCATGCTTCTTGGTCCAGCATTCGCCGATGTTCGGGCAGGCCGCTTCTTCGCACACGGTGTTGAGCTTCAACGACCGCATCAGCCGCCGCGTCTCGGCATAGCCTTCGCTGACCGGGGCCTTGACCCGGATCCAATCGGGCTTGCGCTGCCGGGGCGAGCCCGAGGGCGATGGGACGAGCGGTGCGTTCATGACGCGCCAGATAGCGACTTGCCCGCGGCCTTGCCACCCCTGCCCGAGCGGATATAGCGGCGCGGCAACGA
>JBDSRV010000015.1:0-22348 GCA_039929125.1 Sphingomicrobium sp. | reverse complement strand
CGGCAAGCACCGACGGATCGTCGATCTCGGTCAGCTGGACCGAGGTCTCGGCCGGCAGGCGCTTGTTGAGCTTGGCGTAATTTTCGAACTGGTCGATGACCGAGCGCATCAGCGCCTGGCCTTCGGGGCCCTCGGCGTCGAGTTCCTCGACCAGTTCGACCTCGGCGACGGCGTGGCCGTCCTGCTCCGACAAATTGACGAGGCGCGCGCGCTGGACGCCTTCGACGAGCACGCGGACGGTACCGTCTGGGAGCTTCAACAGCTGCATCGCGGTGGCGACCACGCCAAGGTCGTACATCGCGTCGCGGTCGGGGTCGTCTTCGGCCGGGTCGAGCTGGGCGACCAGGAACAATTGCTTGTCGGCGACCATCGCCGCTTCGAGCGCGGCAACGCTTTTCTCGCGGCCGACGAACAACGGGACGATGCGGTGGGGAAAGACGACGATGTCGCGGAGCGGCAGGATCGGGAGGGTCAGATTGGGCATGATCCTCATATGGGCGCAGCGCCTTGGTCGTGCAATGGAGCGGATCGCGGCGCGCTTAACGACTAGCCGTGCCTGGGGCGGGCTACGGCGACGCACGGGCCGTGAAAGGTTGGGAAGGTTAGTCCAAGGTTCAGGCGGCGACTGACAGGGCTAGCCCATGAAAATGAAGACAGAATTCCCGGTGCTGGCGATGGCGTTGAGCGGACTGATCGCCACCGGTGCGGAGGCACGCCGCCGGCCGGTCGAGCCGGTGCCGGTGCCGGCCCAGATCGAGCAGGGCGTCGACATGATCTTTGTCGATCCCGAGCTTCGCCCCAACATCCCGGTGCAGATCATGCCGCCGGCGAGCGACATGAGCCCGTTCCGGGTGGAGGCACTCGACGAGATCGTGTCGCTCAACCCGTTGTTCAAACAGTTGCGCAAGGGGTTCGACCTGTACCACCAGCGTTGGGGATCGTTGCCCGGCATCATCCTGCCGCCCGGGCCGGCCCTGGCGAAAGGGTCGAGCGGGCCGCGCGTGATGATGCTGCGCCAACGGCTGGGGTTGAATGCGGGCGTCCAGTTCGACGCGGCGCTAGACGCCAAGGTGCGCGACTTCCAGTTGGTCCACGGCCTCAAGGTCGACGGCATCGCGGCGGGCAAGACGTTCGGCGCGCTCAACCTGTTTCCGCGCCATTACGAGCTCAGGCTGATCGCCAATTTGGAGCGCGCCAAGCGCCTGCCCGCGCCGGGGCGGTTCCGCCGTTACATCGTCATCGACGCCGCCTCGTCGGAGCTGACGATGGTCGAGAACGGCAAAGCCGTCGGCAAGATGAAGGTCGGCGTCGGCACGCCCGAGAGCCCGACGCCGATGATGGCGGCGATGATCCGCTACATCAGCGTCAATCCCTATTGGAACGTGCCGCCCGACCTCGCCCAGACGCTGATCGCGCCCAAGGTGCTGGCGCAGGGCGTCTCCTATCTGACCGAGCGTCATTACCAATTGCTGTCCGACTGGACCGAGGATGCGGTGCCGCTCGATCCGGCGCGGGTCGACTGGCAGCGGGTGGCGCAGCGGCGCCAGACCGTTCGCCTGCGCCGCGACCCGAGCCCCGGCAATTCGATGGGCAATATGAAATTCATGCTGCCCAACGATTATGGCATCTACCTTCATGATTATCCCGACAAGTCCTTGTTTTCCAAGGACGAACGCTGGGTCAGCAATGGCTGCGTAAGGATCGACGACGCCAACCGCCTGGCCAAGTGGCTGACCGGCAAGGTGCCCGTGATCGGCGGCGAGCCCGAGAAAAGGGTCGAGCTGCGCCAGCCGGTGCCGGTGTTCATGACCTATCTGACCGCGGTGCCGACGGCGACCGGGGTGCAGTTCCGCGCCGACGTCTACGGCCGCGACCGCAAGGTGCTGTACCAATATTACCGCGCGCAGGTCCCGATCGGCGCATTCTAGACGGAGCATGGATTCTGCCGCGCGCTGCGCCTAGCGTCGGGCGATGCCCCTTCCCTTCCCCATCGGCGCCCCGCAACTCGTCCTGTTCATGGCGCTGGCCTTCCTGTTCGCAGGGATGGTGGGGCGCTTCCGCAGCAAGGCGCCGCGCGAGGGAAAGTCGGGCCGCCGGGCGCCTTTGTCGATCCTCGGCATCGTCCTTCAGGCCAGCGCGATGGGTCTGGCCGGGATGGGCCGGCTGGCGATGACCCTGCCCGCGGCCGACTGGCGATCGATCGCCGCGACGCTGGCGGTGGCGGCGCTCAACGGCACGGCGGTGTGGCTGTTCGTCGCCAGCGCCAGCGCGCTCGGGGCCAACTGGAGCCTGGTCGCGCGGACATTGAGCGATCACAGCCTGGTCACGAGCGGCCCGTTCGCGCGGGTGCGCCACCCGATCTACGCGGCGATGGGGCTGTTCCTGCTCGGGCTGGCGGTGGCGACCGGCCACGAAGCGCATCTGATCGTCGCGCTGCCGCTGTTCCTGGTCGGCACCTTCATCCGCACCACTAGCGAGGAGCGGCTGCTAAAGGCGCAATTCGGCGCTGCGTACGACGATTATGCGCGGACCACGCCCGCGCTGATCCCCCGCCCCTAGCGGTGGGCGACGAGCACTAGCGCCGGGAGCAGGTTCTGGAGGGCGTGGACGCAGGCGACGAGGGCCGCGGCGTGCCACCAGCCGCGCGGCTTCCACACCACGAACAGGGTCGAAAAGACCAGGAACGGCCACCAGATGGTCAGTCCCCACACCGGCGCGGCGAGCGAATGGGCGATTCCCCAGCCGACCGCGCTGGCGATCACCGCCGCGGTCGGGGACATGAACCGAAGGAACACCGTCAGCACCGCGCCCATGATCAGCGTTTCGACAATTGGCGAGAAGACCACCAGCAGGAACAGGGCGAGCGCCCCAGTGACCTGGAAGTCAGGCTTGGCCAGCGCCGGCAGAAGCGCCTGGCTGGCCCACGACAAAGCGATGCTGGGGAAGAAGGTCAGCGCCCAGCCGAGCGCGATCGCCAGCAACGGCCGGCGCGGCTCGCGCAAGGCGGCAGGAAAGAAGCGCAGCGGCCCGCTCTCGAACAGCCGAACAGGCGCGGCGGGAACGTCCAGGTCAGTCAATCAGCTAGGCCTCAGGCGGCGTCGCCGGTGGTCCCCGACGCGGTCTTGTCCTTCTTGGCATAGACCCGCACCGGCTCCTTGCGCGATTCGACCACGTCCTTGTCGACATGGACCTCGTCGACGCCCTCCATCGACGGCAGGTCGAACATCGTGTCGAGCAGGATCGATTCGAGGATCGAGCGGAGGCCGCGGGCGCCGGTCTTGCGCTCGATCGCCTTCTTGGCGACCGTGTGCAGCGCATCCTCGGAGAAGTTCAATTCGACGTCCTCCATGTCGAACAGCTTCTGATATTGCTTCACCAGTGCATTCTTCGGCTCGACCAGGATCTTGACCAAAGCTTCCTCGTCGAGGTCTTCGAGCGTGGCGATGACCGGCAGGCGGCCGATGAATTCGGGGATCAGGCCGAACTTGAGCAGATCCTCGGGCTCGGTCGATTTCAGCGTCTCGCCGGTGCGGCGCTCCTCGGGCGCGGCGACGAACGCGCCGAAGCCGATCGACTTGCCCTGGAGGCGGTCGCCGATGATCTTTTCAAGCCCGGCAAAGGCGCCGCCGCAGATGAACAATATGTTGGTGGTGTCGACCTGGAGGAATTCCTGCTGCGGATGCTTGCGGCCACCTTGGGGCGGAACCGAAGCGGTGGTGCCCTCCATCAGCTTGAGCAGGGCCTGCTGGACGCCCTCGCCCGACACGTCGCGGGTGATCGAGGGGTTGTCCGACTTGCGGCTGATCTTGTCGATTTCGTCGATGTAGACGATGCCGCGCTGGGCTTTCTCGACGTTGTAGTCGGACGCCTGAAGCAATTTCAGGATGATGTTCTCGACATCCTCGCCGACGTAGCCGGCCTCGGTCAGCGTGGTCGCGTCGGCCATCGTGAACGGCACGTCGAGGATCCGCGCCAGCGTCTGGGCGAGCAAGGTCTTGCCGCAACCGGTCGGGCCGATCAGCAGGATGTTGGACTTGGCCAGCTCGACTTCGGTGCCGCTCTTGGCGCCGTGGTTCAAGCGCTTGTAATGGTTGTGGACGGCGACCGACAGGACGCGCTTGGCGCGGTTCTGGCCGATCACATAATCGTCGAGCACCTTGCAGATTTCGGCCGGCGTGGGGACGCCGTCGCGGGTCTTGACCAGCGCCGACTTGGTTTCCTCGCGGATGATGTCGTTGCACAGCTCGACGCATTCGTCGCAGATGAACACGGTCGGCCCGGCGATGAGTTTCCTCACCTCGTGCTGCGACTTGCCGCAGAAGGAGCAGTAAAGGGTGCTCTTGCTGTCGCCGCCGGTAAGCTTGGTCATAAAATCCCTTGTCAGTCACCCGGGCCGCGCGGAGGCCACCCTTCGATGCGCCATGCTAACCCGGTTTTTCGCACAATCAAACTGTTAGGGAGGTTAACGCGCCCCTCTTCACGCTTCGATTGTCCCAGATATGGGCAGCGCGACGCGGGGCGGCAAGGGGGGAAATCCGTCCCAGGCCAGCCCGATCAGGCCGCCGGGCGCGGCCCGTCTCCCTGGCCGAATCGGTGGATGAGTTCGCCCAGATCGGCCTCATCGACGGCAACCGCCGCTTCGGCAGGGGAAAACCAGCGGCGTTCGCGCTCCGCCATTTCCTTCCACAACTTGAGCGTTTCGGTGACCTGAAGGGCGAACAGCTCAACCTGCAAGACTTCGTCAGCCTGCCCTGCCACCCGCTTGATGTAAGCGAACTGGCCAAGCGAAATCGGCGAGACGATGCCACGCACGCCGGCTTCCTCCTCGGCCTCGATCGCGGCGGCTTCATGGGCCGCCTTGCCGATCATCGGATTGCCTTTGGGTACGACCCAGCGGCCGGTTTCCCGGCTGGTCACCAGCAGGATATCGGTTGCCGCGCCGTCGCGCCCCGCCACTCGGTACGGCAGGGCCCCGACCTGGTCGATCACGCCGGCGTGATGTCGGCGGTGCCGGTCTTGTCGCCCTCGCTGACGTCGGGGCGCTTGTCGAACACTTCGTCGATGATGCCGAAGGTCTTGGCTTCGTCGGCCTCGAGGAATTTGTCGCGGTCCATCGCGGTCTCGATCGCCTCGATCGGCTGGCCGGTATATTTGGCGTAGAGCGCGTTCAGGCGGCTGCGCATGCGCAGGATCTCGCGCGCCTGGATCTCGATGTCGGCGGCCATGCCTTGCGCCCCGCCCGACGGCTGGTGGACCATGATCCGGCTGTTGGTGGTGGCGACGCGCATCCCCGGCTCACCCGCGGCGAGCAGGAAGCTGCCCATCGACGCGGCCTGGCCGATGCACAGGGTGCCGACGCGCGGCCGGATATATTGCATGGTGTCGTGGATCGCGAGGCCGGCGGTGACCACGCCGCCCGGCGAATTGATGTACATGAAGATGTCCTTCTTCGGGTTCTCGGACTCGAGGAAGAGCAATTGGGCGGTGATCAGCGAGGCCATATGGTCCTCGATCGCGCCGGTGATGAACACGATCCGCTCGCGCAGCAGCCGCGAGTAAATGTCGAAACTGCGCTCGCCCCGGTTCGATTGCTCGATGACGATGGGGACGAGTTGCGCGGCGATGTCCTGATGATCCATGGAAAAGCTGGTCCTTCGTGATTGGCTTGGCGCCTACATCGGGCGGATATAGCGCGGGTTCAACCCTCGATCGGATTTCCCGGCGCGGGCAACGACAGGTAGGCCAGCCGGCGCATCTCGCGGCGGCCGCGGGTGACCGTGTCGAGGATTAGCCCGGCGAAGAAGCACAGCACCGCGACGATGCCGAGCCCGGTGACCAGGATCGCGGTCGGCAGGCGCGGTACCAGGCCGGTGTCGAGGTAGGTCAGCACCAGCGGCACGGCGAGCAGGATCGCGGCCAGCAGGAGCAAGGCGCCGATGCTGCCGTAGAACAAAACCGGCCGCTCGACCCGGTAGAGGGTGCCGATGGTCTTGAGGATGCGCCAGCCGTCGCGATAGGTCGACAGCTTCGATTCCGAGCCTTCGGGGCGCGCGCCGTAAGCAGTCGCCAGCTCGCCCACCGGCATCCTCAGCTCAAGCGCGTGGACGCTGATTTCGGTCTCGATCTCGAACCCCGACGACAGCACCGGGAAGCTTTTGACGAACCGCCGCGAGAAGATGCGGTAGCCCGAGAAAATGTCGCTGAAGCTGCGCCCGAACAGCCGCGCGAGGAGGCCGGTGAACAGCCGGTTGCCGAGCACATGGCCGCCGCGATAGGCCTCTGCGGCCTCATGCTGGCGAGTGCCGACGACCATATCGAGCTGCTCATCGATCAGCATCGCGACCATCGCCGGCGCGGCCTTGGGGTCATAGGTCAGATCGCCGTCGGCCATGACATAGACGTCGGCATCGACGTCGGCGAACATGCGGCGGACGACATGGCCCTTGCCCTGCTGCCGCTCGAAGCGGACGAATGCGCCGGCGGCGCGGGCGATCTCGGCCGTGCGGTCGCTGCTGTTATTGTCATAGACGTGGATCGCCGCGCCGGGCAGCGCGGCGCGGAAGCCGGCGATCGTCTCGGCGATCGCGGCTTCCTCATTATAGCAGGGCAGCACGACGGCGATGCGTGGCTGATCGTTCATCCTACCCCCCAACTCCGTTCGGGCCGAGCCTGTCGAAGCCCTGCCCTTTCGTCCCAACCTAGGGACAAGCGCAGCCCTTCGACAAGCTCAGGGTGAGCGGTTTATTTCTTCTTGGCAGCGGGCTTTTTGGCCGGAGCCTTGGCTGCCGGAGCCTTGGCCTCGGCCTTCTTGGCCGCCGGCTTGTCGGCCGGCTTGGTCGCGGGCTTGGAGCCAGGAGCGTCCTTCACCGGCTTGGCCGGCTTTGGCTTGGCGTCGGCCTTGGTGTCGACGCTGCCCTTGATCGGGGCGGCGGGCTTGGCCGCGTCCTTCTTGGCGGCGGCTTTCTTGGCCGGCTTTTTCGCGGGGCCATGGTCGTGACCGCAGTTGGGGCCGTGGACGTGGCCTTCCTCGCTCTCGAGGTCGGCTTCGATTTCGGCGCGGGTCACCGCCCGCTCGCTGATTTCCGCCTTGGAGAAGAGGAAGTCGACGACCTTGTCCTCGTACAGAGGCGCGCGCAGCTGGGCCGCGGCCATGGCGTCTTCCTGGACATATTTGATGAAGCGGTCGCGGTCGCCCGGCTGATACTGGGCCGCGGCCTGGCCGATCAGCCGATTCATTTCCTGCTGGCTGACCTCGATGCCGTTGGCGGCGCCGATTTCGCTCAGCAGCAGGCCAAGGCGGACGCGGCGTTCGGCGATCGAGCGATATTCGTTCGCGTCCTTGTCGATTTCGGCCAGCGCGGCATCGCTGTCGCTCTCATGGCTGGCTTCGTGGCGAAGCTGGACCATGATCTGCTGGAATTCGGCCTCGACCATCGACGGCGGGACTTCGAAGTCGTGGGTCGCCGCGAGGTGATCGAGCAAGCGGCGCTTCATGTGGGTGCGGGTCAGGCCGTTGAGCTCCTGCTGCTGCTGGTCGCGCAGCAGGCCCTTGAGCTGATCAAGGTCCTGGAGCCCCATCTGCTTGGCGAAATCGTCGTCGATCTTGCCCTTGGCGGCGGTCTTCACCGCGGTCACCTTGATGTCGAACGTCGCTGGCTTGCCGGCCAGAGTCTCGGTCCCGTAATCGGTCGGGAAGGTGACCTTGAGCTGCTTCTCGTCGCCGACCTTGACGCCGATCATCTGGTCTTCGAAGCCGGGGATCAAATTGCCCGAGCCGAGCACCACGGCCATCGCCTCGCCGGTGCCGCCGTCGAAGGCGACGCCATCGACCTTGCCGACGAAGTCGATGACGACCTGGTCGCCGCTGGCGGCCTTGTGGCCCTTCTTGGCGTCTTCATAGCTGGCCTGCGCCGAGGCGAGCTGGGCAAGCTGCGCATCGACCGCGGCATCGTCGGCCTCGGCGGTCAGCCGCTCGAGCTTCATCCCCTTAATGTCGGGCGCCGGCATGTCGGGCAGCGTTTCGAGGCGCACCTGGACTTCGGCATCCTTGCCGGCGGCATAGCCTTCGTCGAGCTCGACCTCAGGCTGGAGAGCCGGGCGCAGCTTCTTGTCGCTCAGCAGCCGCTGGACGCTGTCCTGCACCGTCGCGTTGAGCGCGTCGGCGTGGAGGCTTTCGCCGTGCATCTTGCGGATCAGGTTCGGCGGAACCTTGCCGGGGCGGAAGCCGGGCATCTTGATCTGCGGCGCGATGCGCTTGATTTCCTGGTCAACGCGCGCGTCAATATCCTTGGCGGCGATGGTCAGGGTATAGGCCCGCTTGAGGCCCGCGTTTTCCGTCTCGACGGTTTTCATGATGTTCTGGTCACCCGTAAGAAATTGCGGTCAAAGCGTCGCGTACCGGGCGGAGGTGGTGCGGGCGAAGGGACTCGAACCCCCACATCTTTCGATACTGGTACCTAAAACCAGCGCGTCTACCAATTCCGCCACGCCCGCGCGGACGCCTGTCAGGAGCGCGCCTATAGCAAGGATGTGGCCCCGCACAAGCACCGGCGCGACGAGGCAACTCCTTTGCCCGGCGAACGTTTTTGTCTGGTCAGGAGCCCAACACCATGCAGCAATTGCCCCCTTTCCCCGATGACCAGCCGGGGCAATCGCCCGATAACGACCCGGGCCAGCCGAGCCCCGCGCCAGCCGAATCCCCGCCCAACGATCCCGACATCGACGTACCCTCGCCGAGCGACCCGGGGACCGAGGCCCCGACCACGCCAATCTCTCCCACCGCCTGACATGGCGAGCCGGCCGCCACAGCCGGGCGGGCCAGCGCCCGACCTGCCGCCGGGCGAAATCCCGCCGCTGCCGGGCGAGCCCGACGAGCGCCCCGCCCCGCCCGACCCGGTCGGGCGCGCCGCCTAGCGCTTGAGCCGCGCCGAGGCGACGATCGCCTCATAATCGGGCAGCGCCGCGGCGTAATAATGCGACCGCGCCGCATCGAGCAGGATCATGTACAGCCGCCCGTCGATGGTCGCGCCGACCGCGCGGCCCTTGCGCCACACTTCGTCGCCGTCGAGATGCTCGAAGTCGAACTGGAAGCCGTTGGTGCCGAGGAACGGCCGCGGCGACAGGTTCAACGTCTTGAAATCGGCCGCCCCGCCGCGCACCCGGAACAGGCTTTCGAGCATCGAGGTGATTTCCGGCGCCGTCATGTTCGACCGGTATTTCGGCACCTGGCGATATTCGCGCTTATCCTGGCGGACGATGAACGTGCCGTTCTTGAGCCCGGTGACGTAGGTGATGCCGTCGAGGTAGGGGCCGTTCAAGGTCCAGTCCTCGACCTCGCCGATATCGACGAACAGGCGCGCCCAGATGCGATTCCATTCGTGCGGCGGGGTCACCACCAGCGTGTCGTTGCCGACGCTGATCGGGCGCTGCCGGACGAGGCTGTAGCCGCCCTGGTTGATCCCCGCCCCGCCCAACGACGAGCAAGCGGACAGCGACACAGCGGCGGCGGCGATCGAGGCGATGAGCAAGGGCGACCTGTGGGGCATCGGCACTTCCTTAACTGGCCATCATCTGGCGGACGAACGCTGCATCGGGGGCGTTGGGCGACATCATCAGGTAACGGGCGAAGGCGGCGCGGGATTCGCCGCGCTTGCCCTGCTTCGACAGCATGATGCCGTGCCACCGCCAGGCGTCGGCCGGGGCGTCGGCATAGGTCACTGCCGCGGCATAGCCCTGGGCCGCGCGCAAGTCATCGCCGCCGCGGTTGCGCAGCCGCCAAACCTCGCCCTCATAGAAGCGCAGCAGCCCGTTCCAGCCGTCGAGGGCGAGCGTGTTGATGATGAACTGGCTCGACCCCGGGTCATTCAATTTGACCTGGTCGTCGAGGATCATCGGCCGGATCGACGAGATCGCCGACAAATAACGGGCGCGATAATCGTCGTAGGTGCGGCCCGGCACGGTGACCTCGGCGGCCGATATCTTGAGGTCGGCCATGCGCGATTCGGGCAAGGGGTGGGTTTCGAACAGCGACCAGTTGCGGTCGCGATGACGGCGGCGGTAGCGCGCGGCCTCGGTCTCCTCGGCGATTAACTGCTCCCACGTCTGCGACATCGCCATCGGCGCATAGCCCGCCCCGGCGAGCAATTTGACGCCCATCGCGTCGGCCTCCGCCTCCAGAGTCCGGCTGTATTTGAGCAACGACAGCATGGTGCCGAGCTGGGCCAGTTGCTGGAAGTCGCCGGTGTAGATGCCGGCCGCGCCCCCGGCCATGCCGCCGGCCATCGACAGCAAGGCGAAGACGTCGGTCTTGGTGCGCATCTCGCGCCACTGGCGAAGCTGGTGCTTCCTCAAAAAGTGCGACGCTTCGTGGGCGATCACGCCGGCCAGCTGCGCTTCGTTGCGCATCCGCAGCAGCAAGCCGCTGAACACGACGGCAAAGCCGGTCGGGAACATCATCGCGTTGAAATCGGGCACCCGCGCCAGATAGATGCGGAAATCGCGCGCCGCCGGCCCGCCGACCTTGGCGATGAGGTTCTGGAGGTAACCGGTGACCGCCGGGTCCTTGATCAGGATGTTGGAGCCGGCGACTTCCTCCTCGACCCGCTCCATCTGCTGCCACATGCCCTTTTCGTCGGCATCGACCGGGCGGTAGCCGGGGCCGATCAGCGGGACCATCGCGGAAGGCAGGATGCGGGCGCTGGCGACGCCGGTGCCGAGCGCCGCCGTCATGACGCCGCCGGCCATCAGCAGCGAGCGGCGGCTGAGTTCGAGGCCGGGGACGCTCACGACTTAGCCCTCATGGCGCGGCGGACCTCCTTGCCGGGCTTCATCCGCGCCAGCAGCCGGTCGACCATCTGCGCCGCGCCGGCGGGGGTGCGGATGTCGCCCATCTTGATCCCGGCGACCTGGCTGCTGGCGTCGAGCACGTTGAACCACACCACCTTGCCGGTACGCAGGTCGACCAGCGACGCATAAGCGAATTCGCCGCCGCCGCCGACGTTGGGCGCGCAGAAACCGACGAAGCAGCCGGCGATGCCGAGCACCTGAAGCGCCACCCGGCCGGTCGAGGCGAAGCTGTCCTCGGCGTACATGAACAAGGCGTAATCGAAGCCCGACTTCTGGCCGAGCGCGACGGCATCCTCGCCGAGCGTCCAGTCGAGGCCCTTGTGGCGCTTGGTCGGCAATTCGTGGCCCATATACTTGTGCAGCGCGATCGAGTTGCCGACCGCATTATGGAGCCGTTCGAGCTCGGCGATGGTGTCGGCGCTGACCCCGGGCAGCGAATCGCGCCGGTCGAGCACCAGCACGTTGCCGCCGCGGCTCGCCTGCTGCGCGCGCAAGGCGGCAAGCAGGTTGGCGCGCGACGTCTCGGTCCAGTCGGCGCGCGGCTCGACCATGCCGCCGGTGGTGACCGACCCCACCGACACGTCGGGGCGCATGACGAGGAGCTTATAGTCGCCCTGCGGCGGAGCGAACTGGACATCGGCGAATTGCCGCGTCTGGACGCAGGCGGACAGGCACACGCCCGCCAGCAGCGCGATTCCAAGGTTGCGCATTCACGGCCTCCCTGTTGTCGGGGGAATACGCCACTCGTGTCCCTCGAACCGCTAGCGTAACGCCTGATGGCGCGGTCAGGTTGCGCCGTTGAGTTTGGCCCGCAGCCGTTCGTTGACGATCTGCGGATTGGCCTTGCCGGCCATCGCCTTCATCGTCTGCCCGACGAAGAAGCCGAACAGCGCTTCCTTGCCCGCCTTGTACTGCTCGACCTTGTCGGCGTTGGCGGCGAGGATCCTGTCGATCTCAGTATCGATCGCGCCCGTATCCGACGTCTGTTTGAGGCCCCGCTCCTCGACGATCGCGCCGGCATCCTGACCGGTGTCGAGCATGATCTCGAACACCTGCTTGGCCAGGCTGCCGCTCAGCGTCTTGTCGGCGACCAGCGACAGCAGGTCGGCCGCCTGCGTCGGCGTCACCGGGCAATCGGCGACGGTCTTGCCGAGGCGGTTGAGCGCGCCGAACAATTCGCCGCTGACCCAGTTGGCGCCCGCGACCGGATCGGCCCCGGCGTCGAGCAACGTATCGAACCAGCGCGCGGTCTCGACCTCGGCGGTCAGGACGCTGGCGTTGTAGGGCGTAATGCCGAGCCCTTCGAAGCGCTCGCGCTTGGCGTCGGGCAGCTCGGGCAGCGAGGCGCGGCACTCGTCAAGGAACGCCTGATCGAGTTCGAGCGGGAGCAAGTCGGGATCGGGGAAATAGCGGTAATCGTGCGCGTCTTCCTTCGACCGCAGCGTCCGCGTGACGCCCTTGTCGGGGTCGTACAGCCGGGTTTCCTGGACGACCGCGCCGCCGTCCTCGATGACCTCGACCTGGCGCTTGGCCTCATGCTCGATCACGGCCATGACGAAGCGCACCGAATTGACGTTCTTGGTCTCGGTCCGCGTGCCAAGCTCGCCGCCCGCTTTCCGCACCGAGACATTGACGTCGGCGCGCATCGATCCTTCCTCCATATTGCCGTCGCAACTGCCGACGTAGCGGAGGATGGCGCGGAGCTTGCGGAGGTAGGCCCCAGCCTCGGCCGGCGAGCGCATGTCGGGCTTCGACACGATTTCCATCAGCGCCACGCCCGAACGGTTCAGATCGACGTAGCTCATCGTCGGATGCTGGTCGTGCATCAGTTTGCCGGCGTCCTGCTCGACATGGATCCGCTCGACCCCGATCGAGCGCGCCGAGCCCTCGTCCTTTTCGTCGACCAGCACGGTGATTTCGCCCTCTCCGACCAGCGGATGGTAGAGCTGCGAAATCTGATAGCCCTGCGGCAGATCGGCGTAGAAATAATTCTTCCTGTCGAACCGCGACCACGGGTTGATCTGCGCCCCGATCGCCATCCCGGTGCGCACCGCCTGGCGGATGCACTCGCGGTTGGGCACCGGCAGCATCCCGGGCATCGCCGCATCGACCAGCGACACTTGCGTGTTCGGCTCCGCCCCGAACGTGGTCGATGCGCCCGAGAACAATTTCGACTGGCTGACGACCTGGGCGTGGACCTCAAGCCCGATCACGACCTCCCACTCGCCCGTGGCGCCGGTGATGCGGTAGGGTTCGGTGCCATCAGCCATTATCAAGTTCCGTTCGTGTCGAGCGAAGTCGAGACACGTCAGCGCCCACGTCCCTCGACTTCGCTCGGGACGAACGGAGAAGGAGACCGTTCACCACCACTTCTCCGCCCGCGCCGTGAAGCCAGCCCGTTCCTCGATCGCCAGGGCTGCGTTCAGTACGCCCTGCTCGTCGAGCTCGCGGCCGATGAGGTGGAGGCCCAGCGGCAGGCCCTGGCTGTCCAGCCCGCCGGGGACCGACATCGCCGGCAGTCCCGCGAGGCTCGCCGGGACCGCGAATACGTCATTCAGATACATCGCCAGCGGGTCGCTCATTTTCTCGTTCAATCCGAACGCGGCGCTTGGCGCGGTCGGGGTGAGGATCAGGTCGCAGTCCTCGAACGCATTAGCGAAATCGCGCTTGATCAGCGTCCGCACCTTCTGCGCCTTGGTGAAGTACGCATCGTAATAGCCCGCCGACAGCACATAGGTGCCGATCATGATCCGGCGCTTGACCTCCGCCCCGAAGCCGGCGGCGCGGGTCGCGGCGTACATGTCGTCGAGCGTCTTCACGCCGGTTTCGCGCAGGCCGTAACGCACGCCGTCATACCTCGCGAGGTTCGACGAGGCTTCGGCGGGGGCAATGATGTAGTAAGTCGGCAAGGCATATTGGGTGTGCGGCATGCTGATCTTGACCGGCTCGGCGCCGGCATCGCGCAGCCATTCGACTCCCTGTTCCCACAAGACGTCGATCTCGGCGGGGACGCCGTCGATGCGGTATTCCGTGGGAATGCCGACGCGCTTGCCCTTGAGATTGCTTGATAATCCCGCTTCCCATTGCGGCACGGCGAGGTCGAGCGAGGTCGAGTCTTTGGGGTCGAACCCGCTCATCACTTCAAGCATGATGGCGCAGTCGCGCACCGTCTTGGCCATCGGCCCGGCCTGGTCGAGCGACGAGGCGAAGGCGACGATCCCCCAGCGCGAACAGCGGCCATAGGTCGGCTTGATGCCCGAGATGCCGACGAACGCCGCCGGCTGGCGGATCGAGCCGCCGGTGTCTGTGCCGGTAACGCCCGGCGCCATCCCCGCCGCGACCGCCGCCGCCGACCCGCCCGAGCTTCCGCCCGGGGTTAGCGCGGCGTTGCCGCCATCGTTGCGCTGCCACGGGCTGATCACCGGCCCATAGGCGCTGGTCTCGTTCGACGAGCCCATCGCGAACTCGTCCATGTTGAGCTTGCCGAGCATCCCTGCCCCGGCGTCCTTCAATTTGCCCGAAACCGTGCTTTCGTAAGGCGGCTTGAAGCCTTTGAGGATGTTGCTGCCCGAGGTCGAATCGACGCCTTCGGTGGCGAACAGATCCTTGATGCCCAGCGGAATGCCGGACAGCGGCTTGAGGGCGTTCGCAGCCCGCGCCGCATCGGCGGCATCGGCGGCGGCCAGCGCCAGCGCGGGCGTCTCGACCGTCCACGCGTTGAGTCCCCGCCCCGCGACCACCGCGGCGTTGAACCCCTCGGCGATCTCGCGCGCCGAAAAGTCGCCGCCGCGAAACCCGTCGCGCAATTCGGCGATGGTCTTGGTGGTGAGGTCCGACACTATTCGATCACTTTCGGCACCGCGAAGAACCCATGCTGGGCGTCGGGCGCGTTGGCCAGCACCTTGTCGCGGACGTCGCCGTCGGTGACGACATCGTCGCGCAGGCGCAGTTTGAGGTCGATCACCGCGGTCAGCGGCTCGACCCCGTCGGTATCGACCTCGGCCAGTTGCTCGACCCAGCCGAGGATGTTGTTGAATTCGGGCACCAGCGCATCGACCTCGGCATCGCTCATGGCGATGCGGGCGAGCTTGGCGACGTGGCGGACCTGGTCGGCATTCACAGACATGAGGGGCCGCTAGCAGGGGGCGCACGGGCCTTCAAGGCGCCTTACTCGAACGGTTCGCCCACTGGCTTGCCGTCGATGTAGAGCTGGCGCCGCTTGACCGTCCGCAGCTCGACCGGCGCGGTGGCGAGATTGGGCGTAGCCTCGGGCGGCGTCGCCGTGGGAAGCCGATCGGCGATGTTCCACTCGCCTTTCGTGTCCCGTACCAGCGCCTGGGTGATGATCGCGTCGTTGCGGAACATCGGCCCGGTGATCAGCGCCTGGCCCGGCCCGACGAAGGTCAGGACGCAGCGGCCTATGCGGCAATGGTCCGATTTCGAGATCGCCGTGCGTAGCGCCTCGGGCACGACCGCGCCGTCGGGATAGACCCGCATCGTCGAATCGAGGTTGACCGCGCTCTGGGTCGCGGCGACTTCGCTGTCGACCGAGTAGCGGTTGTCGGCGGCAAGCGCGGTGGCGGCGAGCTTGCGCTGGTCGGGCGGGCCGCTGCGGGCGATCTCGGCCAACCGCGCGCGTCCGGCCGGGCCGAAGTCGAAGGCCATCGCCTGCCAGTCGAATTCGCCCGGCTTGACCTTGCCCGCGGCGAACCGCGCCATCTGCGACTGGGCCGAAATGGCGCCGAAATCGAGGATCGGCAGCGCCAGCAGCAGCGCCACGCCGCACAGCCCGATCGCCAGCCGGGTCTGCAGCGGCCTGAGCGGCTCGTCATAGCCCTGCCGCCCCGTGGCCACCGCCCACCAGCCGATCGCGCCATAGGCCAGCGCGACCAGCACCGCGACTACGCCCCACATGCGCTCGGGCGTCCAGCCATATTGGCCGATCCGCTGGCCGATCGACAATGCGGCGATGATCGCCAGCGGCAGCACCGCCAGCACCAGCGCCATCGCCGACAGCCGCAGGATCCGGCTGGTGGCGCGCCCCTCTTCGAGACCATCGTCGGCACCGTTGCCGATGACCGCATTGGCGAGCAGCACCGCGCCGGCGCCGGCAAGCAGCATCAGCGGCGTCGCGGGCACGCGCGATCCCCATAGGCCCGACAAGCCGGTGAACGGCAGCGAAGCGAGGAACAGGATCAGCGCCGCGGCGAGCACCGGGGCGAGCACGCCGAGCACGACCATCACCAGCCGCTGCAGCGTCGCCACCAGGGCGTCGCGCTCGCGCAGCAGCCCGACCGCCGCGCCAAACGCGAACCCGGCCAGCATCCAGTCGAACCAGCCCTTGCCGAGCAGATGCTTGATCACCGAAATGCCGATGAGGTCGAACAAGCCGGCGATCAGCCACGCGAGCAGGAAGGCGATGCCGATGAAGCCGATCGCCGCCGCGCCGATCACCGCGTCGGTCCAGGCATGGCCGTGGAGCCGGGCATAGGGCAACGGCCACCGGCCATCGTCGCGCAGCGTCTGGAACAACGGCGCCGCGAGCAGCACCGCGAACAGGCCGGCGAAGAACGGGAATTCGAAGATCGACGGGACGTGGTTGTAGCTGGCGGTGAAATAGCCGACGAGCGCGACCACCGCGCCCCAGCCCAGGGCGAACGCCAGCGACCATAGCCAGCGCCGCTGCTCGACCGTCAGCACGAAGGCGATCGCGGCGATGGCGACGAAGGTCGCGCCGGCTTCGCGCCACGCTGGCATGTGGCCGCTGGTGATCAGCATCGGGCGGTCCATCAATGTGTGGAACAACAGGCCGGCCAGCGCGCACACCGCGGCCATGATCCACGGCCGCAGCGGCCAGTCGCTCGTCCCCGCATCGTGGCGCATGGTCATGGCAATGGCTCTCCCCCGCGCCGACCCTAGCGCCGCCGTGCCGCGCCGGGCAAGCTTGCCGCCCGGCGTTGGAGCCCATAGAGGCGGCGGCCATGCTCGCTCGGCGCTTCCTTGGCTGTATCTTCTTCCTGACCCTGATCGCGGTTGCGGCCGGCTTTGCCTTCTTCCAGTTCGGCGGCGAGATCCTGACCCGGCAGATGACCCCGACCGGCCATTATGCCGCCCCGCCCGCCGCCGGCGTCCCTGATTACGCCAGGCCGGCAAGCTGGCTGGCGCGGCCCGACATGGCGAGCGATCCGTCGCGCTGGCTGCCCGATGGCGCCGTCGCCGCCCCCGCCGCGAACCGTGCCGCCTTGTTCTACGTCCACCCGACGACCTACCTCGATCGCGACCATTGGAACGCGCCGCTGCTGCTCACGGGCGAGGCGGCGAGCCGCACCGATTTGTTCGTCCAGAGCCAGGCGAGCGCCTTCAACGCCGCCGCCGACATATGGGCGCCGCGCTATCGCCAAGCGGCGGTCGGCGCCTTCCTGCTCAAGGGCCGCGACGCCGATCAGGCGCTGGCCCTCGCCTATCGCGACGTATTGGCGGCGTTCGACGCCTTTCTCGCCGCGCAGCCACCGGGCAAGCCGATCCTGCTCGCCGGGCACAGCCAGGGGGCGCTGCATCTCGCGCATTTGCTGGTCGACCGGCGCGCCGCGCTCAAGGGGCGGCTGGTGGCGGCCTATGTGGTAGGCTGGCCGATGTCCGCCAGCGCCGACCTGCCAGCGATGGGCCTGACCCCCTGCGCCAGGCCCGACCAGGCCGGCTGCCTGCTGTCGTGGCAGAGCTTCCGCGAGCCGGCCAACCCGGCGATGCTGCTCGACTCGTGGGTTGGCACCAAAGGCTTTGCCGGCGGCACTCGCGCGCGCCGCGACATGCTGTGCGTCAATCCGCTGACCGGCACCGCGGGCGGGGCCGCGCCGCCCAGCGCCAACCCCGGCACGCTGGTCCCCGACGGCGACTTCACCAGCGGGGTGACGACCGCCGGGCTGGTCGGCGCGCGGTGCAGCGACGGGCTGCTGCTAGTTGAGGGGGCGATCCCCGCGCTCGGCCCCTACGTGCTGCCGGGCAATAATTACCACGTTTACGATTATGCCTTGTTCTGGGGCGCCATCCGGGCCGACGCGGCGCGGCGGCTGGCGGCGTATGAGGCGGCGCAATGATCCATCACGAGGCCGCGCCGTTCGCCGCCGCGGTGTCCGGCGGCCGGCTCGGCGGCCTTGATGTCGGCACGAAGACCATCGGCCTCGCCACCTGCGACGCCAGCTGGAGCTATGCCACGCCCGCCGAGACCCTCCGCCGCAGCAAATTCTCGGCCGAGCTAGAATCGCTCCGCACGTGGATCGTTCGCGAAAAGCTGACCGGGCTGGTGATCGGCCTGCCGCTCAACATGGACGGCAGCGACAGCCCCCGCACCCAGTCGGTCCGCGCCTTCGCCCGCAACCTTGCGCCGCTCGGCCTGCCGCTGCTGCTGTGGGACGAGCGCTGGTCGACCGTCGCGGTCGAGCGAACGATGATCGCCGCTGACGTCAGCCGCGCCAAGCGCGCCGAGGCGGTCGACCGGCTCGCCGCCGCGCATATCCTGCAGGGCGCGATCGACGCGCTGGCGAATCTCCCCCACGGCGGCTAGGCACGGCGCCGATGGACCTGCTTTCGATCGACAGCCTCGACGATGCCACCGTGGCGCGCCTCCTCGACGAGGCCGAGCGATGGTTCACCTATAACCGCCAGCCGCGCCGCAACGATCACCGGCTCGACGGGCTGACCGTGATCAACGCATTCTTCGAAAACTCCACCCGAACGCTGCTGAGCTTCGAGATCGCCGCCAATCGGTTGGGCGCGCAGGTGGTGACGATGCAGGTCGAGCAATCGAGCATCAAGAAAGGCGAGACGCTGGCCGACACCGCGCGGACGTTGAACGCGATGCGGCCCGACGCGATCGTCATCCGCCACGCCGAGACCGGCGCCCCGCACGGCATCGCCGAAATCATGGATTGCCCGGTGATCAACGCCGGCGACGGCACCGGCGAGCATCCGACCCAGGCGTTGCTCGACGCGGCCACGCTGCGCCAGCATTTCGGGCGGATCGAGGGGCTGAAGGTCGCGATATGCGGCGACATCCGCCACAGCCGGGTGGCGCGCTCCAACGCCAAATTGCTCGGCCGGCTGGGCGCCAGCCTGCGCTTCGCCGCGCCGCCGATGCTGGCCCATGCCGAGGCCGAGACGGTGACCATCGACGAAGCGGTCGACGGCGCCGACGTGGTGATGATGCTGCGCATTCAGCGCGAACGGCTCGACGAGGAACTGGGCGATGCGCCCGGCGAATTCCTCGCGCGCCACGGGCTGACCGCCCAGCGCTTCGCGACGGCGGCGCCCGATGCGGTGATCATGCACCCCGGCCCGATCAATCGCGGGGTCGAGATCGACGGCGCGCTGGCCGACGATCCTCAGCGCTCGCTCATTACCCGCCAGGTCGAAATGGGCGTGGCGATGCGCATGGCCTGCCTCGACCTGCTCACTGCAGGCCGCGGCGCTTGATTCGGTAAGACTGGACCAGCCCGCGCCCCCACCCGGCCTCCCACAGCGTAACCTGGATTGGGAGGCCGGGTGGGGGCGCGGGCTGGTGCCGACTTGGCAAACCTAGATGCGCCTAGCGCGAAGCGAACTGCACCGGCGCGTCGTTGAAGGCGGCGCGGACGAAGCAGTTGCGACCGGCGCGTTTCATCGACTGGCACAAAGTGATCGCCTCGCGGTCGCTGCCGAAGCCCTTGACCGACAGGCGATAGACAGTGCCCGCCGCGCCATCGAAGCGGGCGGTCATCGGCTGGTAATTGCGCAGCGCGGCAAATTGCCCGGTGGCATGGCTCCACGCGCCGGCGATGCGGTCGCGCGACGAATAAGCACCAAGCTGGACCACCGCATGGCTGTGCGACGATGCAACGCGAAGCGCGGCGCGGCGAAGCTGCGGCACGGTGTCGGTCAGGCGCACGGCGGCGGCGCTCAGTGCCGGGCGCGGCGTGCGGATGGTGACGGGCTTGACCGGCTGAGGAGCGCGGATCGGCGCCGCGGCGGCCATGTGCACCGGCAGCGGTGGGGCGACGGCTTCCTCGACCGGCGCGACAGCGACCGGCGCGGGCGCCTGAGCGACCTCGACCGGTGCGGGCGCCGGTGCGACATAAGCTGCGACGGGCGCGGCGACGGGCAGCGGGGGAGCAACCGGCTCCGGCGCGGCGACGGGCGCGGCGGGCATATTGGCGGCGGCCAGGCGCTGCTTGGCCTGATCCGGGTTGAGCGCCAGGCGGATCGGCTGGCCTGGGTCGCCTGCGGCCGGCGCAACGCCAATGAAGCTGGCCACGGCGGCGCCGTTCTGGCCCGGCTTGGCGAGCGTCATCCACTGTTGGATGCGGCCATCGAGCTGGTCGGCGGGGACATCCTGCGCGGCGATCGTCCGCGCGCCCTGCCAGTCGCCCGACAAAGCATGGGCAAGGGCGAGGTTCTGACGAACGCGGGCGTCGGCGCCAATTTCGCGCGCGGCATGGTCGAGCACCGTGATCGCCTGGTCGGGACGGCCGGCCAGCGCCAGCGCCAGGCCGAGGTCCGCCGGATCAAGCATGGTCTGCGCTTCGGCCAGCAGGCTTGCCGCCTCGGCCTTCTTGCCCAGCGCGACCTGGACCAACGCCAGCTTGAGCGCGACCTGCGGCTGGTTGCCGATGAGGGTCAGCGAATCGGTGTAGGCGGCCTCGGCCGAGGCGAAGCGGCCGGCGGCGAGGTAGCAATTGCCGAGCAAGGCGCGGAAGCCGGCGTCGTTGCCGCGGCTGTCGACGGCGCGCTCGGCGAGCGTGATCGCGGTCGGGACATCGTTGGCGGCAAGCGCCAGCTGGGCGCGGGTGGCGAGACCGATGTTGGCGGTATCGACTTTCTCGCCGAACAAGGTGGTGCCGCGCATCGCGGTGTGGCTGCCAGCGGTGGAACAGGCGGCGAGCGCCCCCACCAGGCCGATCGCGGTCAGCGTTGCGCCCAGACGGTTGCTTTTCACCATGTCCCCACTCCCTTTGTTCAGCTCGCCGCGCGCTTCTTTGGCGCGCGTTCGGCCATGTGTTCGAGCTCCGGCATCGCGCCGAGCAGTTGATCGAGTGCTTCGGTCACCAGCAGCTGGGCCGATCGCCCACTGACGGCGCAGGCCAGGCGCAGCTTCAAATGGCGCTGACCGTCGAGGCGCAGCGTGAACGCCGCCTTGGCCTTGCTGCCCGGCGCGGCGCGCGGGCTGTGCGAGCGAACCGGATGCACGACCGCCACAGGAGCGGCGACAGTCGCGATGACAGGCGCGGCGGCCGGCGCGGCTACTGGCTCGGCAACAGGCTGAGCCTTCGGGCCCGCGGGCGTGCGGATCATCAGCGGCGACACCGGCGCGGCGTCGACAACCTCTTCTTCGGGCTCGTAAAGTTCGGCGGTCTCGTCGACGTAATCCTCGCCGTCGGCGCTCTGCTCGTGCTCGTGCTCTTGCTCTTCCTCGTCTTCGTCCTCGTCATCGAGGCCAAGGCGGTCGGCGATTTCGGCCTGCTGGTCGTGGACCGGCGAGGCGACCGGGGTCAAAGCGGCGAGCGGGTTGCGCAGTGCAGGCACCGGCAATTCGTCGCCGAACGCGTCATGTTCGTCATCGCGCACCGGGGTTGCGGCCGGCTTGGGAGCTTCGAAGCCCATGTCGTTCCAGCCGAGGTCTTCAAGGCCGGCGCCGCCCTGGCCGAAGCCCTGCGGACGCATGGCCGGACGGGCCGCGCCCTTGCGGGCGAGCAGGCCGGAGGAGAGGGAAGCAAAAGCTTTGGGTTCGCTGTTCATGGTGGGGCGCCCTCCGCTCAGCCGACGACCCGGCGGCCGAAGCCACCGACCGGACGCGGGGTGGTCGCGCCAATACCCGGCGCGGCGTTGGGGGCGGCAAACACGGTGCGGCGGAAGTTCTTTTCCAGCCGGTCGGAGATATAATCCCACAATTCGACGATCTCCCGGGCCGAACGGCCGTTGGGGTCGATTTCCATCACCGTCCGGCCGTCGATCATCGACGCGGCGAAATCGGTGCGGTGGTGGCAGGTGACGGGGGCGACGGTGCCGTGCTGCGACAGCGCGACCGCGGCTTCGTAAGTGATCTTGGCCTTGGGCGTGGCGCCGTTGACGACGAACAACAAAGGTTTGCCGGCGCGGTCGCACAGGTCGACCGTGGCGCCGACGGCGCGCAGATCGTGCGGGCTGGGACGGGTCGGAATGACGATCAGTTCGGCCACCGCGATGACCGACTGGATGGCCATGGTGATGGCCGGCGGGGTGTCGATCACCGCCAGGCGGAAGCCCTGCTGGCGAAGCACCTCAAGGTCGGAAGCGAGCCGCGCGACCGTGGTCTGCGCGAAGGCGGGCATGTCGGCTTCGCGTTCGTTCCACCAATCGGCCAGCGACCCCTGGGGATCGATGTCGATCAGGCAGACCGGGCCGGCCCCCGCAAGCTGCGCCTGTACCGCGAGATGGCCGGAAAGGGTCGTCTTGCCCGAGCCGCCCTTCTGCGATGCCATAGCCAGAACGCGCA
>JBDSRV010000014.1:0-11106 GCA_039929125.1 Sphingomicrobium sp. | reverse complement strand
GAGGCCGAAACGCGGACCGTATCGACCTAGGGTGATGTTCTTCACTTTCCCCGCCGCCCGTTTTCGCAGGATGAAGGTCTTGGCACCCGACTTTCCCAAGCGAATGCGCAGGCCTGGAACATCACTGTCGCTAACTTCGACCTGACCGGTTTGAGGCGCTTTGAGGCCAAGCAGTTTGGCATCGGTTAGTTTGGTCGCCATGCGTCTAATCCCTGATCAGTCGGTCGGTCAGGGTGATACCTTAGGTAACATTTATACGCAAATACTATCGGACGCGCTTGGACGAGTCTGGACAGATATTGGCGGTTTTCGGGCAAGGATTAAATAGGGTTGGACGCACTCGGACGCCCCGTTTTATAACTTTTAATCAGTAGGTCGCTGGTTCGAACCCAGCACGGCTCACCACCTTCGCATCCAGCAACGCATCACCAGATGCCGAGTCCGATGGTCGCTTCATTGTCATAGTTGCGGGCCGTGAACTTGACCGCCCGATGGGGGAAATCGACGGTGACCTTGGCAAAGGCGCGCAGTGCATCCATGCCCAGCAGCAGCGCCGGGCGGTCATCCCAGCCGAGGTGATGGAACGGCTCGACCGTCGCAAACGCCACCGGCAGCCGGCGGATGAGGACGTCGCCGATCAGGACCTCGCGCAGGATGGCGTAATTGGCGCTGACCATCTTGCCGGTCACCGACAGCACTTCAATCGGCACGGTCTCGCCCAGCCGGCCCTTGGCCGCCAATTGCCGCATCAACTCGGCATTGCCGACCGTGACGGTGGAGCCGGTGTCGAGCATCACCGTGACGACGGTCTTGTTGACCTGTGCGCTGGAGAAAATGAGGCGTCCGTTTTCCGCTTTGGCCCGGACCACGACCGCGCGTTCCGACGAGCGCATCGGGAAACGGGATGAGCGGCGCAATTGCATGCGTTGGTTGGCGAAGTCGAACTCGATCCGCTGGTCGGCGAGGCTGTCGATGCCGAGATATCCGTCGGCGCCCATGGCCGCCCGAGAGAATAGCAAAGCGTCGGTGTCGGTGTCGGCGCCGCGCGACCGCGAAAACTGAAGACCCGACATTCGCACCGTGGCCACTTGCTCCCGCCCGGCGATCCCGACGACGGTGCGCGATCCCGCCTGCGCGAAACCGTAACGACGCGCGACCTCGGGCGTCACCCCGCTGACCTCGGCGCCCGTATCGATCAGGAACGACAGCGTTGGACCCGAATTGATCGACACCGGCAGGGTCATCCGCTCGAAGCGGAACGGCGAGAGGCGGATCTGATCGACGACGTCGGCCTGTGACGACCCATCGTCGAATTTCGGAGGGCTGGATGCAAATGCCTGCCCTGCTCCTCCGCCTAAGGGGATGATGAGGGCCGCCATGAAGGCCGCCAGGGGGAACCTTCTCGAGTGCATGTCTGCGTTGCCACGATGCTACGCTTCATCCCCCCCTCCTGCAAGGTGGCGAGGAAAACGGCCGCATCGGAGTGAATATCAACGAGTTGGCAAATATTGCTCCGATAGTGCGTGCCGGAGGGGCGCTTCCCGTATCCCCTTGGCGTAGTGGAGGTTTGGGTGAACGAACGACCGGTCGAAACGACGTTATACTCGCTGTCCGACCTTCCGCCCGACCCGTCGTGCCGCCGCAACGACAAAAGGCATTTGACGCTCTATCGAGTAGGCGCGCTGACCGTGGAAAACCGCCGGGAATTGTGCCTGATCAAGAATATCAGCGCCGGCGGGATGATGATCCGCACCTATGGAAGGATCGATCAGGGCGAGCGGCTGACCGTGGAGCTGCGGTGCGGCCAACCGGTCGACGGCGTCGCTTTATGGAGTCGCGACCAGCATGTCGGGATCGGGTTCGATACCAAGGTGGACATCGTCGATCTGTTGTCGGGTTCGATGAGTGGACCGCGGCCGCGCAAGCCGCGGATCGAAATCGACAGCTTTGCCATGCTGCGCGAAGTCGCGAACACCGCGCGCGTCCGCGTCTGCGACATCTCCCAGGGCGGCGCCAAGGTGCGGTGTGTTGCCGCGTTCGCGCCGGGAAGCGACGTGGTGTTGTCCATCGCTGGACTCGGCCCGATTGCGGGCATCCTGCGTTGGGCTGAAGATGGTTTTTGCGGGATCACGTTCAACCGGCAACTGGACTTGCCCGTTCTGGTCGATTTCCTTCACGGCCAGCGCGAGCAATGTCGCTCCACCGGCTAGACCGGCGCTCGTTCAGTCGCCGGGCGAATCGAGCATCTTGCCGACCCACAGTTCGGCGAATCGTTTCTCGTCGGCCGACAAGGCGCGCGAGGCGAGGCCGGGCCGGTGGAATTTCAATTTCACGCGCGGCCGCGGCACGGGGATGTGGCGAAGCAGTAAATCGGGCGCGAGATTCTTCGAAAACGCAATCCCGGCCTGCGTCCCGATTGACCAGGCGACGCGCCCGGTGACGCACAGGTCGCCCTTGCGGAACCGCAGTTCGGATCCTTCGACAGGCAATTGCTCACCCTCGACCAAGGCGCCTTCGGCCGACAGGTTGCGCAACTTGACGGGCACCGCCCCACCCGACAATTCGAGTGTCGCCGCCATCAGCACATGCGAGCGCCGTGTGCGGCGGTTCTGGGTCATGCTGCTCTCGTCCATGCGACCCGATTAGCCTAAGCGGGTTAAGCATCGTTTAAAGACTGTGGCGCGGAGGTTTGCGTGAAAGCGACGACGGGAGTGATGTTGGCGGCGCTGGTCGCCTTGTTCTTGTGGTTCGGATTGACGGGCGGCGGCGCCAATGCCTTCGACGTCCATGCCATCGTCCGGCTGGCGTCATGGCGTCACGCCCATCCGCAAGTCACCGCCCTGGCGATCATCATCACCAGCCTTGGCACCGCGATGGTCACCATCACCATTCCGCTGCTGATGGGCGCGTTGTTGTGGGTCAGGCGCCAGAAGCACCGAGCGGCGATGCTGGTCGGCACCGTTCTTTCCGAGCGCGCGGTCGCCGATTCGATCAAATTTGCCTATAACCGGGCTCGTCCGGCGTTCGACGTGCACCCCGTGATGACCAGCAGCTCGAGCTATCCCAGCGGCCACGCCGCCAATTCGACCACCGCGTTCGTCGCACTGGCTTTGTTCGCGGCGCCCGCGGCTTGGCGCTGGCCGGCGGTGACGCTAGCCATTGCCGGCGGCGTGATCATCGGGCTGACACGCCCTTATCTGGGGGTCCATTGGCCAAGCGACGTGATGGGCGGCTGGACGCTGGCGGCCATCTTCCTGCTGTCAGCCCGCGCGATCGACCAGCGCCGCTCAGTCGCGCACGAAGCGCAGCATGATGTTGTTGGCGGGCATGTCCCGCCGCTCGGCGAAGACTAATCCTCGCGCGCCCGCTTCCGCCGAAAACAGGCTGAGGTGGCGCAGGCCCCAGCGCGGATCGAGCGCCTTGAGGTCGCCGTCGAACGCCAGGTTGGAAGGCGCCGCCGGCCGATCTTCTTCCAACCACGGGCCATAAAGGACCAGCGGGCCGCCCACCGGCAACAGCCGCGCCGCGCCGTCGAGCATCCCGAGCGCGGCGTCCCAGGCGGCGATGTGGACCATGTTGATGCTGACGATGGCGTCGGCATGCGCGACAGGCCAATCGGCGGCGGCCGCATCCAGCGCGAGCGGCGCCAGCAGATTGGCCGGGCCATCGTCCCGCCATGCCGCGATCGACAGCAGCGCCTCGCGATCGCTGTCGCTCGGTTGCCAGGCAAGCTGCGGGAAGCGCCGGGCGAAAGCCAACGCATGCTCGCCAGTGCCGCTGGCAATCTCGAGGACGGTCCCGCTTGCTGGCAACCAGTCGGCCAGGACGTCGCCGATCGGGCCGACATTGCGCGCCGCCGCCGGTGCTTCACGCCGCTCGCCTGCCGGCAGGTCGCCGACGTTGTAGGGCGGGAATCTCGGCTCGGCCACGCTAGGCGCCGCCAGCCCCGACAAGGATCCGCCGGGCGCGAAGCATCATCTCGATCCGCGTCATGCCGAGCAGCCCGACCGCGAACAGCAAGGCAACGTCGGTGATCATCAGCGTATGCTCGTCCATCTGGCCATTGGCGGCGGCAGGATTGCCGGCGAAATAGGCCCGGGCGACAAATCGGATGACGATGATCCCCACCAACAGCAGCATCGCCGCGGGCGATACGGTCTGCGTCAGCGCGCCGGTCTCGGGATCATGATCGATGCGGATCAACCGCCCGCGCTGCCAGCCAATCAGCCCGCCGACGACCAGCCCCAAGGCGCTCAGCGCCAGTCCGAGCGTGCCCGGCGGATGCAGCACCAGGGTCGCCGCCGCCATCGCCGCCAGGATCAGCGGGAAAATCCACAAACGGTCGGGGTTGAGCGGTCGGCTCTTGCGCATCGACCGGAACCGCAGCGCCAGCACAATGACGATGATCGTCCCGCTGATGACATATTGCATGACATTCTGGTTCATCATCGTCCCCCGATTTCGGCCCCCGCGCCGCTTTCCGCGCCGTCGGGCGCGGGGGTCTTGTACGCCAGGACAGGCTTGCGCGCCGCCAACGTCTCGTCAAGCCGCCGCCGCGGTGCGTAGATCGGTGCGGCTTTCAGCGCTTCGTCCCCGGCCCGCGCCCGCATCGCGATCGACCGCAGCGCGACGATGAACTGGTCGAGCGTGGCCTTGGATTCGGTTTCGGTCGGCTCGACCAGCATCGCGCCATGGACAACCAACGGGAAATACATCGTCATCGGGTGGAAGCCCTCGTCGATCAGCGCCTTGGCGACATCGATCGTCGAGAAGCCGTCGGCGAATCCCTTGTCGCTGAAAATCGCCTCATGCATGCACGGCCCCGACGCCGCGAACGGGGCGTCGAGCACGTCTTGCAGGCTGCGCAACAAATAATTGGCGTTGAGCACGCTGTCTTCGGCGACCTGGCGCAGGCCATCGGCGCCGTGGCTGAGAATGTAGCTCAAGGCGCGGGTGAACATGCCCATCTGGCCGTGGAAGGCGACCATCCGGCCAAAGCTGTCGGACCCTTCGTCGCGCGCGGTTTCTTCCTCGACCAGGCGATACCTGTCGCCGTCCCTGACCACATAAGGCAGCGGGGCGAACGCGCTGAGCGCTTCGGACAGCACCACCGGTCCAGACCCCGGCCCGCCGCCACCGTGCGGCGTGGAGAAAGTCTTGTGCAGGTTGATGTGCATCGCGTCGATGCCCAAATCGCCGGGGCGGACCTTGCCGACGATCGCGTTGAAGTTGGCGCCATCGCAATAAACCAGCGCGCCCGCGGCGTGGACCGCGTCCGATATCGCCTTCATCTCCGGCTCGAACAGGCCGCAGGTGTTGGGGTTGGTGATCATCACCGCCGCGACGTCGGCGCCCAATCGCGCCTTCAGCGCGTCGAGGTCGACCCGCCCGGCGGCGGTGGCGGGGATGTCCTCGACCTTGTAGCCGGCAAAAGCGGCGGTGGCGGGGTTGGTGCCGTGGGCGCTCTCGGGGACGAGGACGACTTGGCGGGCGTCGCCGCGCGCCTCGAGCGCGGCGCGGATGGCGAGAATCCCGCACAGTTCGCCATGCGCGCCCGCCTTGGGGCTCATCGCCACCGAATGCATGCCGGTCAGGGTGACCAGCCAATGCGCCAGCGTGTCGATCAGCTGCAACGCTCCCTGCACCGTCTCCTGCGGCTGAAGCGGGTGGATGTCGGCGAACCCCGGCATCCGCGCGACCTTCTCGTTCAACCGAGGGTTATGCTTCATCGTGCAGCTGCCGAGCGGGAACAGGCCAAGGTCGATGGCGTAATTCTGGCGGCTCAGGCGGGTGTAATGCCGCACCGCCTGCGGCTCGCTGAGCCCCGGCAGGCCGATCGGGGCGCTGCGGGCAAGATCGCCAAGCCGGTGCTTGGGCGAAGGCCGGAGCGTCGCGTCCTCGAAATCAACGCCAGTCGACTTCGAATCGCCAATCTCGAAGATCAGGGGCTCCTCGAGCATCAGCGCGCGGTTGCCGGTGGTGGTTGCGCCGTCGCTGACCGCTGCGGTCGGCGCGGTCGGCTTCCAGCCGCTCTGGTTGACGGTCACTTGCACACCTCCGTCAGCGCCGCTTCGAGCGCATCGATATCCGCGTCCGTGACCGTCTCGGTGACCGCCACGACCAAGCCATTCTGCAGCCCCGCATGATCGGGGTAGAGCCGCCCGAGCGACACCCCGCCGAGCACGCCGCGCTCGACCATCGCGTGGACCGCGGGCCGCGCCTCCACCGGGAGGCGAAGCGTGAACTCGTTGAAGAAGGCGTCATTGACCAGGCTTACGCCCGGGATCGCCGACAGCCGTCCCGCCACCTCGACCGCGCGGGCGTGGTTGATCTCGGCGAGTTGCCGCAGCCCCTTCTCGCCCAGCAATGTCATGTGCACGCTGAACGCCAGCGCGCAGAGGCCCGAGTTGGTGCAGATGTTGCTCGTCGCTTTCTCGCGCCGGATGTGCTGCTCGCGGGTCGACAAGGTCAGCACGAAGCCGCGCTTGCCCTCAGCATCGACGGTCTCGCCCGCCAGCCGCCCGGGCATCTGCCGGACATGCTTCTCGCGGCAGGCGAACAGGCCGACATAGGGCCCGCCGAACTGCAAGCCGACGCCGATCGACTGGCCCTCGCCGACGACGATGTCGGCGCCCATCTCGCCCGGCGCCATGATCAGGCCGAGCGCGACCGGTTCGGTCACCACCGCGATCAGCAGCGCGCCCTTGGCATGCGCCGCCTCGGCGATCGGCGCCAGATCGGCGATGCGGCCGAGGATGTCGGGATATTGGACAACGACGCAACTCGTCTCACCGTCGATGGCAGCGATCAACCGATCGGCATCGGTCGCGGCCTCGAGCGTCGGCGCTGCGGTGTCGAGCGCGTCGCCGGTGAACTTCGCCATCGTCGCGCATACGGAGACATAATGAGGATGAAGGCTACTGGACAATATTGCCTTGCTTTTCCGTGTTATACGCCGAGCCATTCCGATGGCTTCCCAACAAGCGGTCGAGCCATCGTACATCGATGCGTTGGCCACTTCGCAGCCGAGCAGGCGGGCGACCTGGGTCTGGAATTCGAACAGCACCTGGAGCGTGCCCTGGGCGATTTCGGGTTGATAAGGCGTGTAGGCGGTAAGGAATTCGCCGCGCTGGATGAGATGGTCGACGCTGGCCGGGACATGGTGGCGATAGGCGCCGCAGCCGAGGAAGAAGGGCACCTCGCCGGCGACCATGTTCTTCTTCGCCATGGCGCCAAGCTGGCGCTCGACCGCCAGCTCGCTGGCGTGCATCGGCAGGCCGTGGATCGGCCCGTCGAGCCGGGCGTCGGCGGGCACATCGACGAACAGATCGTCGACCGACCCGGCGCCGATCGTGGCGAGCATGGCCGAGCGATCGGTGTCGCTCAGCGGCAAATAACGCATCGTCATGGCTTTCTCATCAGGAAGCGGAGGCGGACATAATCAGCGGTGTCGGAGCCGACGCGGCCGGCGACGGCGTCGGCGATTGCCGGGCGTTCCCCGGCGGGCACCCCGGCGCGGTCGAGCCAGCCGGCGCGGAACGTCGTTACCCAGGCGGCAACGCCATGCTCAAGCAGGGTCGGCCGTTCGATCAGCCGGGCGTCGATTTGCCTGAACCCGGCGCGCTCATAAACGGCGGAAAAATCCTCGACACTGGGATACCAGTTGGCGGCATAGGTCGGCGGCCCGAAGCCGCGCGCGACCAGTTCATCGTCGAGCGCCTCACGCAGGCGGGCCAGATTGCCCTCGCCGCCCATTTCCCCGGCAAAACGGCCGCCGGGCTTGAGCCCGAACCAGATGGCACGGGCGGCGCGGTCCTTGGCGAGGATCCAGTGCAAGGTGGCGTTGGAGAAAGCCGCATCGAAGGCTTCGCTGAATTTCAGATCGGCGGCGTCCATCAGGCGCGCATCGAGCCCCTTGGCGCGGGCCGCTCCGATCATGCTTTCGCTATTGTCGATGCCGACCACGGTCGCGCCGCGTTCGACGATCCTGACGCTCAGCGAGCCATCGCCGCAGCCGACGTCGAGGATGTGCTCGCCCGGCCGGGGGTCGAGCAGGTCGAGCGCGGCCTGGCCAAGCGCCGGCACGAACCCACCAACGCGGGCGTAGTCCGCGGCGTCCCACTGGCTGGTCGAGGCGGGATGATCGTTCAGAGCGTCGCGACCCAGTCGCGGTAGGCCGCTTCGTCCATCAAGCCAGCGAGCTGCGCCGTGTCGGCCAGCTTGAGCTTGAAAAACCAGCCCTCGCCTTCGGGATCGCGGTTGATCAGCGACGGGTCGTCGGCCAGCGCGACATTGCCCTCGGTCACTTCGCCGTCGGCCGGGGCGTAGACGTCGCTCGCCGCCTTGACCGATTCGACCACCGCGGCGTCGTCCCCCTTGGCCAGCACCTTGCCGGCGTCGGGCACCTCGGCGAACACGATGTCGCCAAGCGCTTCCTGGGCATGATTGGAAATGCCGACGGTCGCGGTATCGCCGTCGACGCGCAGCCATTCATGCTCGGGGGTGAAATAAAGGGTCATGTCAGGCTCCCTGCGGTTTGCGGTGGTAGCGGTGGGGGACGAACGGCAGCGGGGCGACCGCCGCCTGGAACAGCTTGCCGCGCCGCTCCAGTTTCAACTGGGTGCCCGGCGCGGCCAGCGCGGTGGCGACATAGCCCATGGCGATGGGGCGGCCGAGCGTCGGCGAATGGCCGCCGCTAGTGATCCGGCCGACTTCATTGGCTTCGCGGTCGAGGATCAGGGCGCCTTCACGCACCGGTTGGCGACCTTCGACCAGCAGGCCGACGCGCTTCTGCACCGGGCCGCTGTCAATCTCTTCGAGGATTCGCGCCGCCCCGGGGAAGCCGCCGTCGGCGCGGCGGCGCATGCCGATGGCAAAGCCAAGGTCAGCCATCACCGGCGTGGTCGCGGTGTCGAGGTCGTGGCCGTAGAGCGGCAGACCCGCTTCCAGTCTCAGCGAGTCGCGAGCGCCAAGGCCGATCGGCCTGGCCCGATCGTCGGCGAGGATAAAGTCGGCGACCGCTTCGGCCGAGGTCGCAGCGACCGAAATCTCGAACCCGTCCTCCCCGGTGTAACCCGAGCGGCTGATCCACGCGGGAACGCCGTTTATGCTGAAGCTTTCGCCCTGCATGAACGACAGCTCGGCGACGCCGGGCGCCAGCGCATCGAGCACCGACACTGCCTCTGGCCCTTGCAAGGCGAGCAGCGCTTGTTCCTTCATATGATCCATGACGATGTCGCGCGGCAGCTGCTTGGCGAAGCAGTCGATATCGCCCGCCTTGGTCGCGCCGTTGACGACCAGGTAGAAATGGTCGCCGCGGCGGGTCGCCATGAGGTCGTCGATGATGCCGCCCTTGTCGTCGAGCAGCATCGAATAGCGTAGTCGCCCGTCCTTCAGCCCGAACAGATCGCCGGGGAGGAGTTTTTCGAGCGCGAAGTCGGCGCCGCTGCCGTGAAAGGTCAGCTGGCCCATGTGGCTGACGTCGAACAGCCCGGCATGTTCGCGCGTCCACAGATGCTCGGCCATGATGCCGTCGGCATATTGGACGGCCATGTCGTAGCCGGCGAACGGCACCATCCGCGCACCATGGCGGCGGTGCCAGGCGTCGAGCGCGAGGCGCTGGGTGTCTTGAGTATCGGTCTCGGCCATCGGTCTCGCTCCCAGAACAGGCTCGGCGATGGGCTGCCCGCTGCGAGCCGCCCTTGCCGAACCCCCTTCTGTCACTGAGACCTGAGAGCTTTCCCGATGGCCCCGAGGACCGGCGGTTACCCCTTCGGCGGCCCCCGCCGGAGCGGACGCACTTTCCAGACTGTCCAGGTGCGCGCGGTCCGTTTGCCTGAGAGATTCCGGGGGCGGTTGCTCCTTCGGCGCCCCTTGCCGCGAACGGTTCAGGGACTCTCCCGCGCGTCCTTCCGAAGCCGTCCGGGGACGGTTTTGATGACGCGCAAAGCCTTGGCGGGGCGCGTCGGCAGAGTCAACGACGCCTAGCGAGTAGCGTTGTAGCGGAGCTGATCCTGGGTCAGTTCGAAGCCGATCAGTTGCTCGAAGGTGGCGCGGGCGACCGCGGATCGCACCGCCGGGTCGGTCATCGGGTCGATCGCCGCGTCAACTTCGCCGGACTTGCGCTCGCGGGTCAATTTGTCGCGGACGTCCTCCGGCAGGTTGGTGGCGGCGCGCGACACGCGGACCGTCGCCTCGCTCGAGGTGGCGGCGCGCTGGCTGCCGGCGGCGAAGGTGAGCGCGACGGTGCCGAGGCGCTTGGCGACGACCTGATCGCCGCCCTGCATGGCGACGTCGAAATATTGCAGCGTCAAGGTGCGCGGGGCGGCGGCATCGCGCCGGGTGGCGACGACGTCGAACTTGGCGGTCGAGATGAACTGGTCCGGCGATTCGGTGCAGGTGGCGCGGACATTGGTGATGGTAGCGACCACGTCGATCGCCGACGCGTCTCTGCTCCCGGCCGGGTCGAACATGGTGATGTCGCCGGTCGCCGCCGGAACGCCGACCTGCGGGCAGGCCGAGCGGGTGATGTAGACACCGCCGTCGACCAATTCCTTCTTGCCGCAGGCGGCGGAGGCGATGACGAGGCTGGCGAGGACGAGGCTGCGAACTTTCACGAAGGAATTTCCCTTCCGAGGGCGCCAGTCGGCGCGGGGGCGGTTGATCGGCGCCATCCATAGGAAGCGCCTTGGCTGGCTGCAAGCAATCGCTTACATCGGCCGCATGCCCGGTCCCCGCCCTCCCCTCGACCTGCTGATCGCCGCGCCGCGCGGCTTCTGCGCGGGCGTCGACCGGGCGATCAAGATCGTCGAGCTGGCAATCGACCGGTTCGGCCCGCCGGTCTACGTCCGCCACGAAATCGTCCACAATCGCTTTGTCGTCGACCGGCTGCGCGGGATGGGCGCGGTGTTCGTCGAGGAACTCGACGAGGTGCCCGACGGACGCCCGGTGGTGTTTTCCGCCCACGGCGTGCCCAAGCTGGTGCCGGCCGCGGCGGCGGCGCGCGGCCTCGACTATGTCGACGCCACCTGCCCGTTGGTCAGCAAGGTTCATCGTCAGGCACAGCGGATGATGGAGGACGGACGCCACATCCTGTTCATCGGCCAC
>JBDSRV010000013.1:0-18646 GCA_039929125.1 Sphingomicrobium sp. | reverse complement strand
AGCGCGTGCCGCCGCGCGGTTCAAATGGCCGGAGGACGAATGCCCGCCTTCGGCCCATTGCGGACACGCCCGGATCGCCATTACAAGTCGTCATGGGCGTTCAGGGAAGCTGTCACTGCGGCAACGTGCGGATCGAGCTGCCGCACAGCCCGACGTGGGTCGCGGACTGCAACTGCTCGCTGTGCCGCCGGCTCGCCTGGCGCGTGGCTTATTTCCCGCCGGAGCAGGTGCGCATGTCGGGCGAGACCAAGGCCTACGTCTGGGGTGACAGAATGATCGGCATCCACCACTGTCCGACCTGCGGCTGCGGCACCCACTGGGAGACGCTCGGGGAAGATTTCGGCAAAATGGGCATCAACGCCCGCTTGCTCGACGATTTCGACGAAAGCGACGTCGAAGTCAGGAAGTTCGACAACGCCGATTAGACCTGGCGACAACCGCCCGCTGTGGGACGTCGACTCCACCGGACAAACTGCGCGCGCGCCGGAAGGAAGCGGCGCGCGCGCAGCCCGGGCAAGCCGGCGGAGGACAGGGGGAAAACCTCCGCTTGGCTCGCCTTTGGTTACGGCATCAACACGCTGTCGATGACGTGGATGACGCCGTTCGACTGCATGACGTTGGCGATCGTGATGTTGGCGCGGCCGCCCTTGGCGTCGATCACCTGCCAGCCCTTGCCGGCCTTGCGGAAACGAAGGCTCTCGCCCTGCACCGTCTTCAGCGTCGCGGTGCCATGATGGCGCATCGCCAGGCTGTTGATCTGCCCCGCGGTGATGCGGCCGGCAACCACGTGATAGGTCAGGATCTTGGTCAGCGTGGCCTTGTTCTCGGGCATCACCAGCGTGTCGACCGTCCCGGCCGGGAGCTTGGCGAAGGCGGCATTGGTCGGCGCGAACACGGTGAACGGGCCCTTGCTCGACAAGGTGTCGACCAGCCCGGCGGCCTTGACCGCGGCGACCAGCGTCGTGTGGTCCTTCGAATTGACGGCGTTCTGGACGATATTCTTGGTCGAATACATGGCGGCGCCGCCGACCATCGGGTTGTGCGCGACGGCGGGTACGGCGGCGACGGCGATCGACGCGGCCATCACCATCAGGGATGTCTTGTAGGTCATATTGCTCTCCTCATGACGGGCCCAATGGGGGCGCGTAGGAGGGGATACGGCGGCGCCCGCCCAACGGATGCATGCCGCCGCCGTCATGCTGAACTTGTTTCCGCATGCACTTTCTTCGTAGGGCGATATCCGCGACCTTGAGGAGGCTGTGACGTGCCAGACTTCGACACCATCCAGTTCAGCCTGAACGACGGCATCGCCCGCATCACCTTGAACCGCCCCGACCGGCTCAACAGCTTCACGAAGGCGATGCACGCCGATCTCGCCGCCGCGCTCGATGCCGCCGCCGACGCCCGGGTCATCATCCTCACCGGCGCCGGCCGCGGTTTCTGCGCGGGCCAGGATTTGAACGACCGCGCCGTCAGCGCCGACAGCGGCCCGACCGACCTTGGCGACACGGTCGAGGCCAGCTGGAACCCTTTGGTGCGCCGCCTCGCCGCCATGCCGCAGCCGGTCATCGCCCGGGTCAACGGCGTCGCCGCCGGCGCCGGCGCCAATATCGCTTTGGCCTGCGACCTCGTCGTCGCCGCCAGATCGGCCAGGTTCATCCAGAGCTTTGCCGCGCTCGGCCTGATCCCCGACAGCGGCGGCAGCTGGCACCTCCCGCGCCTCGTCGGGCAAGCCCGCGCGCTCGGCCTCGCGTTGACCGGCGAGCCGCTGCCCGCCGACAAAGCCGCCGACTGGGGCCTCATCTGGCAATGCGTCGACGACGACGCGCTCGACATTACGGTCGACGCCCTCGCCGCCAAACTCGCCGCTTTGCCCCCGCTCGGCCTCGCCGCGATCAAGTCGCTGATCCGCACCACCGGCAGCCGCACGCTCGATCAGGAGCTCGACCTCCAGGCCACCGAAATGCGCCGCTTGGGCTTCACCGCCGACTATCGCGAAGGCGTCGCCGCCTTCCTCGAAAAGCGCCCGGCCGAGTTCACGGGTAAATGAAGGTTCCCCGGCGAATCCGCCCGCTCGACGGCTGGCGCCGCTTCTTCGGCGAGGTCGGGATCATCATCCTCGGCGTGATGGTCGCGCTGGGCCTCGGCGCGATCGCGACCGAAATCGGCTGGCGCCGTGATGTGGCCGAGGCCCGCGCCGCGCTGGCGTTCGAATTTGGCGACGGCATCGGCCAGGGCCAGCTGATCGTGCGTGTCACGCCGTGCGTCGAACAGCGCCTCGACCAGCTGACCCGGATTGTCGCCGACGCCGGGAGGAGCGGCCGCCTGCCACCGGTCGGCCCGATAGGCACGCCACCGTGGCACACGTGGGATAGCGGTGTGTGGAACAGCGCGGTCGCGTCGCAGACTGCCAGCCACTTCCCGCGCGATGAAGCGGGCGGGATCGTCGGCTTCTACAACTTCCTCTCGATCCTGCGCGACAACACCTCGCGTGAGCTCGACCTGTGGACCCGCCTCTATTCGCTGGTCGGTCCCGGCCGGACCTTTACCGCCGAGGAAGCGCGGCAGGTCGACGCGACGATCGGCGAAGCGCGCCTGACCCACCGCCTGATGGCGCGCGCGGCGATCCGCGCCGAGCAACTCGCCAGCGCTTATCGGCTGGGTTACGACAAGGACACTGCACGCATCTATACCCGCAAGCCGAACACCGCCCAGCCCATCTGCCTGCCAATCCCGGCACGGGCGCCCGCCACCTACGGTCAGGCTCCGTTCGAGGGGGTGATCGAGTTTGCCCGCGCCACGCCCCTGACCCGTCCCGACAGTGACCGGCGTTAATCATCGCCGGCACTGGTTACGAACCGAAGGAACCACCCCATGAAGACCGCCCTCCTCATCGCCGGTATCGCCGCCATCCTCATGGGCCTGCTGTGGCTCGGCCAGGGCCTTGGCTACATCCACTGGCCCGCGTCGAGCTTCATGCTCGACCAGCGGCCGTGGGCCTTACGCGGCGTAATCCTCGCCCTTGTGGGCCTGGTGCTCGTGGCACTCTCGCGCCGCGGTCGGCAGAGGAAATAGCCCCCGGTCACGACTCCGGCAAAACGCTGTTGCCACCCGCGCGCCGGCGCTGCAGGAGCGGGCGATGAAGACAGCTGACCTGCTCAACTATGCGCGCGACCAGTGGGTCGCCGGCACCGGCCAGCGCGCCACCATCGCCTCCGCGCTCGACGGCGCGCCGGTCGCCACCACCGGATCGGGCGGGATCGATTTCGCCGCCATGCTCGCCCACGCCCGCACTGTCGGCGGCCCGGCGCTGCGCGCGCTGACGTTCCACGACCGCGCCCGCATCATCAAGGGGCTGGGCACCGCGATCATGGCCCGCAAGGAGGAGCTCTACACCCTCAACGCGCTGACCGGCGCCACCCGCAAGGATGGCTGGATCGACATCGAGGGCGGCGCCGGGACCTTGTTCTCTTTCTCCTCAAAAGGCCGCCGCGAACTGCCCGACGCGCATGTCCTGCTCGACGGCGCGCTCGAGCCCTTGTCGAAAGGCGGCAGCTTCGTCGGCCAGCACATCTACTCGCCATTGGTCGGCGCCGCGGTCCACATCAACGCCTTCAATTTCCCGGTGTGGGGGATGCTGGAGAAGCTCGCCCCGACCCTGCTCGCGGGGATGCCGGCGATCGTCAAGCCGGCCTCCTCGACCGCTTACCTGTGCGAAGCCGCCGTCCGCATCATGGTCGACAGCGGCCTGCTCCCCGACGGCGCGCTGCAATTGATCGTCGGCGGCGTCGGCGATTTGTTCGACCATCTCACCGGGCAGGACGTGGTCAGCTTCACCGGCTCGGCCGCGACCGCGCTCAAGCTGCGCTCGCACCCCGTGGTCGCGCGCGAAAGCGTCCGCTTCGTCGCCGAGCAGGACAGCTTGAACGCCTCGATCCTCGGCCCCGATGCCGCGCCCGGCACGCCCGAGTTCGATCTGTTCGTGACCGAGGTGGTCAACGAAATGACGGTCAAGGCCGGGCAGAAGTGCACCGCCATCCGCCGCGCCATGGCCCCCGCCGGGCATCTCGACGCGCTGGAGGCGGCGATCGGGGCGAAGCTCGCCGACGCGACTGCATCGATGGGGGCGTTGGTCAGCTGCGCCCAGCGCGACGACGTCCGCGGCCAGGTCGCCAGGCTCGTCGCCGCCGGCGCGCGGATCGTCGCCGGCGATCCTGCCGCGACAGTCGGCCCCGACGGCGGCGCTTACATGAGCCCGGTCCTGCTGCGCGCCGACGACCCGTGGGGGGCGGCGGCGGTCCACGACGTCGAGGCGTTCGGGCCGGTGGCGACGATCATGCCTTACCGCGACCTCGCCGATGCCATCGCGCTCGCCAACCGCGGCATGGGCAGCCTCGCATTGTCCTTGTTCACTTACTCGCCCGACGCGGCGCGCGACTTCATCCAGGGCGCCGCCGCCTTCCACGGCCGGATGCTCGTCATCAACCGCGACAATGCGGCGGAAAGCACCGGCCACGGCTCGCCGCTGCCGGTGCTCGTCCACGGCGGCCCCGGCCGTGCCGGCGGCAGCGAGGAGATGGGCGGCGTGCGCGGGGTCAAGCATTACATGCAGCGCACCGCGCTTCAGTCGACCCCGGCGATGCTCGCGGCCATCTCGGAGCAGTACATCCCCGGCGCCCCCAAGCATTTCATCACCGACGCCCACCCCTTCCGCAAGCGCATGCGCGACCTTGCCATCGGCGACACGCTGAGGACCGCCAGCCGCACCGTCACAATTCCCGACATCGAGCATTTCGCCGCCTTCACCGGCGACAATTTCTACGCCCACATGGACGAGGAAGCCGCGAAAGCCTCGCCGATCTTCGAAGGTCGCGTCGCCCACGGCTATTTGATCCTGAGCTTCGCCGCCGGCCTGTTCGTCGATCCCGCTCCCGGCCCCGTGCTGGCCAATACCGGGCTTGAGAATTTGCGCTTTTTGACCCCGCTCTATCCCGGCGATTCGATGCGGGTCGAACTCACCGTCCGCTCCAAGGCGCTCAAGAGCGAGGACACCGGGGTCGTCCGCTGGGCGGTCGAGATCTTCAACCAGCACGACGCGCTGGTCGCCACCTACGACCTCCTCACCGAAAACCTGCCCTAAAGCGCGGAACGGCGATCAACCGCGGATCGTTCTGTTGGCGAAAAGGAGACTATTCATGGCCCAGATCCGCGACGTGATGACCAGCGACATCAAGACCGTCACCCCCGACCACACCGCGCAGGACGCCGCCGGCTTCATGCTCGCCGCCGACACTGGCGCGATCCCGGTGTGCGACGGCGACAAGGTGGTCGGCATGATCACCGACCGCGACATCGCCGTGCGCGGCACCGCCAAGGGCCTCGGCCCCGACTGCAAGGTCAGTGAATTGATGACCAGCGACGTCGTCTGCGCCCGCGACACCGACGACATATTGGCGGTCGCCCAGCGGATGAGCGACAAGCAGGTCCGCCGCCTGCCGGTGATCGACGCCGAGCATAAACTGGTCGGCATGGTCAGCCTTGGCGACTTGAGCCGCGAAGCGCAGACCAGCGCGGCCGAAACCGCGCTCGAAGGCGTCAGCGCTTCGGGCCACCAGCACCAGCAGTCGTAGCGGGTTACAGCCCGGCGATCGCCTGGTCGGTGATCGCCTTGTCGGCGGCGGCGTCGTTGCGCTCGGCGATCAGCCGGGCGGCGGCGACGGTCGCGGCCTGGGCGGCGGCGGCGCGGACCGCGTCAATGGCGGCGCGTTCCTCGGCGGCGATCTTGGCTTCGGCCATCTTGCCGCGCCGTTCGACCAGCGCTTCGGCGTCGGCCTTGGCCTTGGCCAGGATCGTCCTGGCCTCGCCCTCGGCGCGCTGAACCATCGCCTTGGCCTCGCCGTCGGCGGCCTTGGCCTTGGCCTCATACTCCGCCTTCAGCGCTTCGGCTTCGGCGCGCAGCGCCTTGGCCTCGTCGAGCTGCTCGCGGATCGAGGCAATCTTCTTGTCGAGCGCCTTGCCGATCGCAGACGGCACCTTTTTCCAGATCATCAGCAGGATGACGAAAACCATCGCCAGCGCCACCCAACCGGCGGGGTCGAAGCCGAGCGCGGTCGGCTCGGCATGCTCGGCGGCGGGGCCAGCCGCGGCGGCGGCGGTCGAAAGCTTCACGTCAAGCATTGGCCATCACTTCTTTCACCGCCTTGGCGGCATCGTCCTTGCCGACCGTCAGCCCGGCGACCTTGCTGGCAATCTCCTGCGCCAGCTCGGCCGCCACCGCCTCGATATCCTTGACCGCCGCGGCGCGGCTGTCCTGGATGCGCGCCGCGGCCTCGTCGGCCTTGGTCTGGATCGCGGCGTCGGCCTTGGCCACCTGCAGCTCGGTCGCCTTGGCCGCGTCGGCCTTGGCGGTCGCCGCCAGCTTGGCCGCTTCGGCCCGGCTGTCATCCATTCGCCGGCGGTAATCGGCTTCGGTCGCATCGGCCTCGACCCGCGCCTGGTCGGCCGCGGCGATGTCGTCGGCGATACGGCCTTCGCGCTTCTCCACGGTCGACTGGATCTTCGGCAGCATCGCCTTGCCGATCCCGAAATAAATCAGGCCAAGCACGACGAGCAGCCAGAAGAACTGCGAATAAGCGACAAGCGCGAGCTGGTTAAGCTGAGGCATCTATAATCCCTTGCAGCGGGGCCGGCAAAAAGCCTGCCCCGCCGACCGTATGCTTAGACGGCGTAGAGGATGATCATGGCGACCGCGAACGCGATCAGGCCGAGCAGCTCGGCGGCGGCGAAGCCGATGAACAGCCGGCCCTGCTGGCCGTCGGCCGCGGCCGGGTTGCGCAGCGCGCCCTGGAGGAACGAGCCGAACACGTTGCCGACACCGGCGGCGGCGGCACCGACACCAATTGCGGCGAGACCGGCACCGATAACTTTTGCGGAAGCGAGATCCATGATGATTACTCCTTGGTGAAAGCGAAAACGACTAGTGAAGATTGACCGCATCGTTGATGTACAGCGAGGTCAGGAGGGCGAAGACATAGGCCTGGATCGCGCACACCAGTAATTCGAGCGCGCTGACCCCGGCGATGAACACGAACGACAGCAGGCTGATGCCGATCGACATCGTGCTTTGGGCCTGGATGCCCTGGACGATGAAGTAAGCGAACACGTCGACCAGGATGTGCCCGGCGATCATCGCCACGAACAGCCGCAGCGCCAGGCTGAACGGCCGCACCAGGAACGACACCAGCTCGATCGGCACGATCAGCAGCTTGAGCACGAACGGCGTGCCGGCCGGCACGAACAGCGAGAAGAAGTGCAGCTTGTGCTTCCAGAAGCCGACGATCAGCACGATCGAAAAGCTGATGATCGCCATCAGCCCGGTGACGGTGAACTGGCTGGTGACGGTGAACGGGTGAATGCCCGCGACCGCGAACGGCATCATCCCCATCAGGTTCGAAAACAGGATGAAGATGAACACCGTGAACACCCACGGCACATATTTGCGCCCTTCGGGGCCGACGTTGGTGTCGAGCATCGAGGTGATGAAGCCGGTGACGCCCTCGACCGCGACTTGCCAGCGGCCGGGCACCAGCTCGCGCTTCATGCCGCCGATCATGAACAGCCAGATGGCGGCCAGCACGATCATCATCCACAAGGCGCTATTGGTGAAGGCGAACGGATTGCCGGCGTGCAGATCCCCGAACAACGGGTTGATCTGAAACTGCTGCATCGGGTCGATTTTGATTTCGGCCGCCACTATTTCTTCCCCACGCCCTCGGTCGGGCCTTGCTTCGCTGCGCGCAACACGCTCCGGACGGCGAGGCCGAACCCGAGGAACAGCATCGCCAGCATTATCCACGGCGTCGTCCCGGCCCACCGGTCGATCAGCCAGCCGATGAGGGCGGCGCCGAACGGTAGCCCGATCAGGTCGGACAGGATGCGCATTCCGACCGATCGAATCAGCCGCTGCGATTCTCCGGACGGCTTGCCGCCGGTCCGAAGCGCCTCGTCCCTCTTGGCCCGGTCGAGCCGCTCGTCGAGCGACGTCAGGCGCGAATCCGGCGGGGAATGCGTGTCCTGTTCGAACTCGTCCGCAGCCATATACCTCGACTTCCCAAATGTGTGCGGCGCCACTCCAGTGAAGCGCGCTCGCTAAGGCTAAGGAACATGGCGGCAATCGAGCCCGCCAAGGCGCCGCCCCTTTATGAACCGGGCGGCGCGAAGTCAACACTTGGACGCCCGCGCTTGGCCCCGCGCCGCCGTCATGGCAGGGTCGAACGATGAAAAGCACCGCCCGTCTCACCGCTTTGTCCGCGCTGGCGCTGACCGCCTGTCGCCAGCCCGAGGCCGGCAACACCGCCGCGGCAACCGAGCGCAAGGTCGCGGCCCCCGCGACCGCCAACGCTCCGCCAACCGCGTTCAGCATCGACCAGAAAAACGCCCAGCTTCACTTTGCCTATGCCTGGCCGGCCGAAGCGGCGGCGATCCCGGCGCTGGCCGATCGCCTGCGCCACGAGATGGCGCTGGCGCGAACCGGCGCGGTGGCGACGGCGAGCGACGATTTCACCGCCCGCAAGGCCAGCGGCTACCCGTGGTTCGCGCATGAGTTGACCCGCAGCTGGTCGACCGCCGGCCAGTCCCCGGGCCTGCTTAGCCTGGTCGCGACGACCGCGGTCTACACCGGCGGCGCGCATCCCAACCACGGCAGCAGCGCCTTGCCGTGGGATCGCAAGGCCAACCGCGAGGTCAAGCTCGACGCCCTCTTCTCGTCGCCCTCAAGCCTCGCCGCGCTGCTGACCGGACCGTGGTGCAAGGCGATCGCCGCGGCTCGGGCCGGGCGCCGTGGCGGGGTCGCCAGCGCCGGCGACCCGTTCGACGAATGCCCGCCGCTGTCCGACCTCGCCATCGTCCCCGCCGACAGCGACCATGACGGCCGCTTCGACCGCTTCCGCTTGCTCGCCGACCCGTACGTCGCCGGCCCCTATGCCGAGGGTGATTACGAAATCGACTTCGCGGTCGAGCCGCGGTGGATCGCGGCGATCAAGCCCGGCTGGCGCGGGGAGTTCGAGGTTCAGCCGCAATAGTCGGGGTGCGGCGCCCGCTGGCCGGACAAGCGGCGGCGCCATTGCCCGTCGGCCAGCATGTAGCTTTCCCCGACCTGCACCCGGGCGAGCAATTGGCAGGCGGCGGTGACTCCGACTTCCTGCGGGCTGACCCCGCGTCGGGCGGCCAGGTCCGAATAGAGCGCGCGGCGCTTGATGTTGACGATTCCGGCGCTCGACCGGGCCGCTGCCGAGACCGCGCCGGGCAGGCCGAGGTAGCCGTCGTAGCGCTCGCCGACGAGGCCGGCGCCGCGCGCCGACAGCAACACCGAATAGTCCTGCGCCGGGGCCGAGGCCGGGAGCAACGCCGCCACGGCCAGCGCCAGCAGTGCGGTCAGCGGGCGCATCATCACGGTTTCTTCTGCGGGACGGGGGCCGGCGCCTGGGGGAAGGCGTCGGGGTTCTGGTTGATCAACGTCTCGACGTCGCGCTGAAGGCGCACCAGCACCTCCTGCTTGATGTTGACGTTCAAATTGATCTCGATCGGCTTGTCGGGCGTCTTGACCGATATGCACCCGCCCAGCGGCAGCAGCAGCACCGCCGCTGCGGCGAGCGCGGGCACCCTTGTCCTCATCATGGCCTTGCTCCTTATTTCTTCACGGGTGGCGTCTTGACCCGAACCTGGTCGGTGACCGGGGTCTGGGTCTGGGTCTTGTTTTCTTCCTGGCGGCGGACTTCGGTGACGATCCCCGGCACTTCGTCGAGCGGCCGCGGCAACGCGTCGGAAATGATCGTGCGCGGATCGCGGAAGCTCTTGGCGGTGGCGATCAGCGCCCGGAACGGCCCCTTGATCGTGACATTGAACTTGAACGGAATCTTGTTGATCGACTTGATCAGCCGCTGGGTCTTGTTGGCCTCGCCCAGCGCGACCTGATCGATCGTCAGCCGGGTCGCGAATTCGCCGTCGAGATAGCCGTCGAGGCGGATGATCATCGAGCGGAAGTGCAAATTCTTGAGCGCGTCGAACGCCATCCCGCCGAAGGTGCCGAGGTTGGCACGGTTGACGACCCCGTTATAGGCCAGCACGCCGCCGCCCTGGCGGCTATCGAGGCGCCCGCCGACGATCCGCCCGCCGCTGTCGTCGAACACCATCGGCAATACGCCGTCGAAGATGCCTTGCGCGTCGATTTCGGTGAAGCCCATCGAGCTGACGAAGGTGTGGGCGTCCAGCCCGACCACCTCGAACGTCAGTCGCTTGGGCGTCGGCCGGCTGAAGTTGAGGATCGTCTCCTGGAGAATGAGCTTGCCGCCCATGAACGGCCATTCGCCGCGCTCGACCTTGACCAGTTGCCCGCGCAGCAGGCTGTAGTGGATGACCCCGTTCTCGACCAGGATGCCGGGATTGACCGTCGCCACCGTCGCCGTCTGCCCGGGCGCGGTGACCAGGCCGAGCAGATCGGTGAAGTGGACCGTGGTGTTGATCCCGGTGACCGGCCCGAACGGCGCGGCAAGGTTGGTGTTGACGACGTCGAACGTGCCGGTCGAGCCGACCTTGCCGTCGCCCGCCCAGGCGATCCGCCCCTGCCCCCGCACCGTGCCGTTGACGAGCGCGACGACGCCCTCGCTCAGCCGGGTCAGATCGTCGGGCTGGAACCCGGGGCGGAAGCGGATGCCGGGCACGTCGAGCAGCGCCTCGCCATTGCCGGTCGACAGGCGGTGGCTGATCGTCACGTCGGTCACCGGCGTGCCGGTGCCGGGGTGGTCGAGCCGCCCGGTGGCGCGGATCCAGTCGTTGTTGAGGACGAAGTGGATGTGGCCGCTGTGGAGCGGCTTGAACCGCGCCAGCACGGCCCGGTCGGACACGTCCATCGCCCCGTCGAGCGTCAATTTGTTGCCGGCGAACGACCAGCGGCCGTCGGCGTTGCTGAGCAGCAAGGGCACGTTGCCGATCGTCGCGCGCATGCCGGCAAACCGCCCCGACACGCCGCGGCCGTTGAAGTTGCCGAACAATGTTGCGGCATTGACCGCCAGCGGGGTCGCCGCCTTGCCCATCCTGAGCGCCAGCGTGGTCGCTTCGAACTGGCGGTCGCCGAGCATCCGCAGCCGCGCCGCGGTCACCGCCAGCGGCGACTTGCCGAGCCGCCCGGCGAGGTGGAGGTTGCGGGTTTCGGCCGACAGCCGGAGCGGCCCGCCGGGTGACTGGGCGAGGATCGCCGGGCCGTTGGCGGGGCAGATCGGCAGCCGCGTCGGGCCGATATTGATCACCCCGATGTGCAGCGAGGTGAAGCGCGCGTCGATGCAGCCGCGCCCGAATTCGAGCCCGCCGCGCGCCCCGAGCGTGCCACTGACCGGCAACCGGAAGCCCGTCACCCGGCCACTGCCGAGCGGGCCGTCGAGCAAGGCGATGGTGTCGACCCGCGTCGCCCCGCCGGGCAGCGCGGCGAAGCGCACCGTGGCCAGCGCCAGCCGCGCCCCGCCGGCGCTGTAGGGGGCGATGTCGGCGGTGCCGCTGACCCCGCCGCCACGGCGCGGCTGGTGAAGCGCGATGCGCGCACTCGGCAGCCCGCCGCCCTGGGTCTCGACATTGCCGTCGAGGCGGATCCGCCCCGATGGCCAATAATAAGTGATGCCATCGCCCCCGGCGACGTCGACCCGGGCGCCGCTCGCGGCATCGGCCTTGGCGGTGACGATGCGCACCCCGCCCGACCCGGGGCGATTGACCGCCAGCAGCCGCCCAGCGACGTTGAAATTGCGCGCCGTGGTGCGGATCGCCGTCGCCAGCGCGGTCGTCAGCGGCCCGACCGGTGAGCTTTTCGCGCCCATCAGCGGATTGGTCAGCCCGGCCAGCAGCGACGGGTCGAGCGCCACCCTGGTCGCGCCATAATCGGCGGCGAGGTCGAGCGCGCCGCGCCGCGCGTCGAGCCGGTAGCGCCCGTCGAGGCGGGTGCGGTCAGCAAGGATCTGGCCGAGCCGGGCGCGCTGGGCGCCCAACGCGATCTTCCCGACGATGTTTGTCGGCGAGCCCTTGAAGCTCAACGTGCTGGTGGCGTTGGCGAGGCCGTTGGTGCCGGCGACGAGCGAGGCGAAGCTCAGCCGGCCGCTGCCGTCGAAGCTGCCGAACGCTTCGGAGAAGCGGCTGTCGATCTCCATCCGCGGCTGGCCCAGCGCGAGCCGGCTGGCGGGGCAGGCGAAATTGGCCGCCGACACCGGGCCGACGACGTGGGGATGGCGCGCATCAACCGCGATCGCGACGTTGGCGTGAAGCTCGTCGAGCGCGCAGCGCCCGGGCGCCAGGCGGTGCGACGCGGCGGCCAGGCGCCCCCTGAAACCGCCGCTCAAATTGCCACGCCCGGCCAGCGCCACGCCGAGCCGCCCGAACGGCGTGTCGAGCCGGATCGTGGTGTCGGCAAGGTCGACCGCGACGTTGGGCAGGGTGAATGGCTTGCCGCTTGGCGGCGGCAGCATTTTGTCGATCTGACCCCAGCTGACCTTGCCCCCGACCAGCCGCCCGTGCAGCCGGACGCCGCGGGCGACGATCCGGTAAACCTCGACCTTGCCGCTCAGCAGCACCCGCATCTGCACCTGGGCGAGCCGCGCCGTAAGGTCGGGATTGGCGGGGTCGCCGATGACGAGGTTGCTGACCTGCTGCGTGCGAAGGCCGACCCGGTCGAGGTGATAGCTGGCCTGGACCCCGCGTTTCGAAAATTCCTTGGCGAGAATGTTGTTGGCGATCGGTTTGCGCGCGATCCACAGCCCGGCCCCGGCGATGAGCGCGAGGACCAGCAGCACGATCAGGCCCAGCCGGGTGATGCGCCACGCCCGGTGCCAATGGCCACGGCTGTGCACCGCGACCGGCTCGGCAAGCCCGCCCTCGGTCAGCTCCTCGGCCGTCTCCTGTAGGAGCCCCTCGTCCTTGCCTTCGCTCATCCCAGCTTCAAACTGCTGTAGCGCATGACCGTTCCGAACCTGTATCGAATCCTGCTTGTCGGGCGGTCCGCCCCCTCCTAGCCTCATGCCCGCCATGGCCGATGCCCCGACCGACGCCAGCGGGCACCGCGCCCGCCTCCGCCAGCGCCTGTTCGACGGCGGCGGCAAGGCGCTGCTCGACCATGAGCTGGTCGAATATCTCCTCGCCCTCGCCATCCCCCGGCGCGACACCAAGGCCCAGGCCAAGGCGCTGCTGCAGCGCTTCGGCGGGATCGGCCGCCTGCTCGCCGCCGATGCCGAGGCGCTGCGCCGCGAAGGGCTCAGCGATCCCGTCATCGCCGCCCTCAAGATCGCCCGCGCCACCGCCGAGCGCCTGCTCGAGGCCGAGGTCGAAGCGCTGCCGATCCTGTCGAGCTGGGACGCGCTCGGCGATTACCTCCACGTCACCATGGCCCATCTGCCGATCGAGCAGGTGCGCATCCTGTTCCTGAACGCCAAGAACCGGCTGATCGCCAACGAGGCGTTGTGGAGCGGCAGCGTCGACGAAGCCTCGGTCCACGTCCGCGAAGTGATCGCCCGCGCCATCGCGCTCGGCGCCACCGCGATCATCATCGTCCACAACCATCCCAGCGGCGACCCCGCGCCGAGCCAGCAGGACATCCGCCTGACCAAGGACCTCGTCGACGCCGGCCGCCACATGAAGATCACCGTCCACGACCACGTCATCGTCGGCGCCAGCGGCCGCACCAGCATGAAGGCGCTGGGGCTGATCTGAGCTTGAGCGGCCGAGCGCAGCGGAGCGATTGCGCAAGCAATCGGGAGGCAGCGCGAAGAGTCCGTGAAAGCCGGCCGACCTGCCCGCATCAGCGGGACAGGATCGACGTCACGGGATTCATTCCCGTGACGACTCCGCTCCTTAGATAGCGCGATCCTTGACGGACTAAGTTCAATGAACTAAGTTCATTATATGGAAACCGTCAACATTCACGACGCCAAGACCCATCTGTCGCGCCTGTTGCGCCGCGCGGCCAACGGCGAGAGCTTCGTCATCGCCAAGGCGGGCAAGCCGATCGCGAGGGTGGTGCCGCTCGATGCGCCGGCGGATCGCGAGCGCATGCGCGTTGGTTTCCTTGCTGGGCAGGGCCAGGTTCCTGACGACTTTGACCGGATGTTCGACACCGAAATCGCGGCGATGTTCGGGATCAAGTGAAGCTGCTCCTCGACACCCACTTGCTGCTATGGGCGGCGTGGGAACCCGACAAGCTGTCGCCCGCCGCGCTCGATCTGATCGGGGATACCGCCAACGACCTCACGTTCAGCGCCGCCAGCATCTGGGAATTTGCGATCAAGGCGTCGCTCGGACGGCCCGACTTTTCAGGTGACGCGCGCGTCCTGCGCCGGGCCCTGGTCGACAACGGCTACGCCGAGCTTGCGGTGACCAGCGATCATGCCCTCGAACTTGGCCGGCTGCCGCCGATCCACAAGGATCCGTTCGACCGGATGCTCGTCGCCCAGGCCGTGGCGGAAGGCATCACGCTCCTGACCGCTGACCCGGTCGTCGCCGCCTATGAGGGCCCGATCCGCAAAGTCTGAAAAAGCTTCCAATGTAGGATTTCGCCTGCTTTGCCCGGCGCGGCTCTTTCGACTCGTCGGCAATCCTTCCTTGCGCTTGATGTCCAGGCGAGCATTCTGTGCGCGCTTTGGGCGTCAACGTCGCGGCTCGCACGAAAAGCGTTTTTGGCCCAACCTTAGCCCAACCTTCCGCGCGATCCGCCGCCAGCGCATTGCGAGCGCGCCCCGCCCCTGCTAGCGCCCCGCCCCATGGTTCCCCGTTATTCCCGCCCCGCCATGACCGCCATTTGGTCGTCCGAAAACCGCTACCGCATCTGGTGGCAGATCGAGGTGTTCGCCGCCGAGGCGATGGGCGATGTGGGGATGATCCCCGCCGCGGACGCCAGGACCATCCGCCAGGCCTATGACGCCAACGTTCTCGGCGAGATCGACGTGCCCGCGATCGACGCGATCGAGGCGGTGACCCGCCACGACGTCATCGCCTTCCTCACCTGGGCCGGCGAGAAGCTCGGGCCGGAGCGGCGCTGGCTCCACCAGGGGATGACCAGCTCCGACGTGCTCGACACCTCGCTCGCGGTGCAATTGAAGCAGAGCGCCGAGCTGCTGATCGACGACCTCGACGCCTTGCTCGCCGTCCTCAAGCGCCGCGCCCTCGAGCACAAGCTCACCCCGACTATCGGCCGCAGCCACGGCATCCATGCCGAGCCGGTCACCTTCGGCCTCAAGCTCGCCCAGGCCTATGCCGAGTTCGCCCGCTGCAAGGCGCGGCTGGTGGCGGCCCGCGACGACATCGCCACCTGCGCCATCTCCGGCGCGGTCGGCACCTTCGCCAACATCGACCCGGCGGTCGAGGTCCATGTCGCCAAGGCGCTCGGCCTGACCCCCGAGCCGACCTCGACCCAGATCATCCCGCGCGATCGCCACGCCATGTTCTTCGCCGTGCTCGGCGTCATCGCCTCGTCGATCGAGCGGCTGGCGGTCGAGGTCCGCCACCTCCAGCGCACCGAAGTGCTTGAGGCGGAGGAATATTTCGCGCCCGGGCAGAAGGGCTCGTCGGCCATGCCGCACAAGCGCAACCCGGTACTGACCGAAAACCTCACCGGCCTCGCCCGCGTCGTCCGCGGCGCCGTCGTCCCGGCGATGGAGAATGTCGCTTTGTGGCATGAGCGCGATATCTCCCATTCGTCGGTCGAGCGGTTCATCGGCCCCGACGCCTGCATCACCCTCGACTTCGCCCTCGCCCGGCTGACCAGCGTCATCGACAAATTGCTGGTCTACCCTGAGCGGATGCAACGGAACCTCGACCGCATGGGCGGCCTCGTCCATTCGCAGCGCGTGCTGCTCGCGCTGACCCAGGCCGGACTCAGCCGCGAGGACAGCTATGGCCTGGTCCAGCGCAACGCGATGAAGGTGTGGGAATCCGACGGGCAGCTGCAATTGCTCGACCTGCTGAAGGCCGATCCGGAGGTCACCAAGCACCTCGACGGCGCCGCCCTCGAATCCTTGTTCGACCTCGGCTATCACTTCAAGCATGTCGAGCACATCTTCGACCGCGTCTTTGGAGCGTCCTGAGCCCGCCACCACGGGTTCGATCCAGCCGCTTGGCTGGCTCGCCTTGGTTTCGAGCGAGTGGCTGGTCGAACGGATATCGGCCAATATCGGCGATTATTTCGGGCAATCGGCGGAGGCGGTGATCGGCCGCCCGCTCGCCGATTTGCTCGGCGGCGACGCGGTTCACGGCCTGCGCAACCAGCTCGCCCTGCTGCGCGCGCCGGATTCGATCGCCCGGCTGTTCGGCTGTGCCGCCGGGCCTGAGGGCGAACGGTTCGACGTCTCGATCCACCTCGATGGCCAGCATATTTTGATCGAAGCGCAACGCGCCAGCGGCATCGAGCATGGCGACACCATCGCGACCATCCGCGCGCTCGTCGGCAGGCTCGACGAATCGCCGGGGCTGGCGCCGATGCTCGACCAGGCGGCGCGGCACCTCAGGGCGTTGACGGGGTTCGACCGGGTGGCGATCTACTGCGGCGCTGGCGGCGCCCCGGCCAGCCTCGCCGCGCACGCCTCTCGCACCCAAGGCGCGATTCCCGATACGCTGACCGCCGCCGATTATGACGCGGTGCGGGCGGCGCCGGCCGTGATCGCCGACCGCGATGCGGAGCCGGTGGCCATGGTCCCGCCCGGGCCGCTCGCCGGGTCCCTGATCCGCGCGCCCGATGGAGCCACCCGCGAACGGCTGCGGGCCGCCGGGGCCGCCGCCAGCCTGCACTTCCCGCTCAAGGTCGCCGGTGCCGATTGGGGGCTGATCGTTTGCCACAGCCCGCGCGCCCGGGTGCCGACCGCCGAACGGCTCAGCGCGCTCGGCCTTTATGCCCAGATGCTCGGCCTTCTGATCGACATCCGCGAGCTTCGCGGCACTTAAGCTCAGCCCTCGCCGAACAGTCCCGACAGGCGCGCGAAGAAGCCCTTGCTCGCCGGGCATTCGTCGCCGGTCTCGGTGGCGCGAAACTGCTCGATGATCGCCCGCTGCTCCTTCGACAATCGGGTCGGCGTTTCGACCAGGATACGGGCCATCAGGTCGCCCCGCGAGCGCGAGTTGAGGACGCTCATCCCGGCCCCGCGATGGCGCAATGTCTCGCCCGACTGGATGCCGGCCGGGATCTTGAGGTCGATCTTGGCCCCGTCGATCCCGGGCAATGTGATCGTCCCGCCCAGCGCCGCGGTCGAGAAGCTGATCGGCGCTTCGGCGATCAGGGTGGTGCCGTCGCGCTCGAACAACGGGTGGCGCTTCATGTGGACGAACAGATAGATGTCGCCCGGCGCCGCGCCGCGGATGCCCGCCTCGCCCTCGCCGGCGACGCGGATGCGGGTGCCCTCGTCGACCCCGGCGGGGATGTTGACGCTGATCGTCCGCCGCTTGAGCGCGCGCCCCTCCCCGCTGCATGACGGGCACGGGTCGGACAGGGTCTCGCCCGATCCAAGGCAGGCCGGGCAGCCGCGTTCGACGACGAAGAAGCCCTGCTGGGCGCGGACCTTGCCCTGGCCGTTGCAGGTTGTGCAGCGCTGCGGCCGGCTGTCGCCGCGGCTGCCGCGCCCATGGCATGGCTCGCACGGCGCCAGCGCTTCGACGGTGATGGTCTGCTCGGCCCCGGCAAAGGCCTGCTCGAACGTCATTTCGAGGTCGTAGCGCAGGTCGGCGCCGCGGGCGGCGTTCTGGCGCTGCCCGCGCGGGTCCATGAATTCGCCGAAAATCGACGAGAAGATGTCGGAAAAACCGTCAAACCCGGCCGCGCCGGCGCCCGCGCCACCGCCGAACCCGCCATTGCCGTTCTGGAAGGCGGCGTGGCCGAAGCGGTCGTAGGCGGCGCGCTTCTGCGGGTCCTTGAGGCAGTCGTACGCCTCGCTGATCGCCTTGAAATGCGCTTCCTTGTCGGTGCAGCCGCCGTGGCGGTCGGGATGGCAATCCATCGCCTGCTTGCGGTACGCGGCCTTGATCGCCGCGGCATCGGCGTCACGCCCGACGCCGAGCAAATCGTAATAGTCTTCGCTGACCATCACGGCCCCTTAGAATAGACTGGCGGCGCCGGTTCCGGGAGGGTGGGAACCGGCGCCGCGGAAAGCATGATTAGCCCTTGTTCTCGTCGTCGACCTCGGAGAATTCGGCATCAACGACTTCCTCGTCGGCCGGCGCCTGCTCGGCACCGGCTTCGGACGAAGCGGCGGTGGCATCGGCGCCGCCTTCGGCCTGGCTCTTGTCGTAGATCGCCTGGCCAAGCTTCATCGCCACCTGGGCAAGCGCTTCGCTCTTGCTCGTCATCGCCTCGGGATCGCCGCCTTCGACCGCGGTCTTGGCTTCGGCCACGGCCGCCTCGATCTCGGTCTTGAGCGCCTCATCGACCTTGTCGCCATGCTCTTTCAGCTGGCTCTCGGTCGAATGGATCAGGCTTTCGGCCTGGTTCTTGGCTTCAGCCCCGGCGCGGCGCTTCTTGTCCTCGTCGGCGAACTGCTCGGCTTCCTTGACCATCTTGTCGATGTCTTCGTCCTTGAGCCCGCCCGAGGCCTGGATGCGGATCTGCTGCTCCTTGCCGGTGCCCTTGTCCTTGGCG
>JBDSRV010000012.1:0-34298 GCA_039929125.1 Sphingomicrobium sp. | reverse complement strand
TGGACAGGATGGGGATGGTGTTGCGCCGCTCAACCACCGACTGGACATGGCCCAGGCTCTTGAGAAGGGTCGCCCGTTCGATCGTCGCCTGCATTGCCTTGCCTTGCCCCTGTGTCGCGTGCTGCGGGCCTCGTTATAGCGAGGCCAAACCAGCTTGCCAGAGGTAAACTCGGCGAAAGACGCGGCGGGCCACGCTATTCGCCGAGAATGCGCGGTCGCGGCTATTTCCTGGCCGGCATCAGTACCGAATCGACCATGTGGACGACGCCGTTCGAGCGCTTCTCGTCGGCGGCGGTGACCGTCGCCTTGGTGCCGGCGGCGTCGGTGAAGACGATCTTGTCGCCGTCCTTGGTCGCCGTCAGGTTGCCGCCGCCCATGGTGGCGATCTCCGCCTTGCCGCCGCCGCCGTCGATGGCCTTGGCGATATCGGCCGCGAGCATCGTCCCGGGCAGGATGTGATAGCTCAGGATCCCGGTCAGCCTGGCGCGGGAGTCGGGCTTCATCAGCGTGTCGACGGCGCCGGCCGGCAACTTGCCGAACGCCGCGTCGGTCGGGACCAGTACGGTGTAGGGGCCAGGGCCGCCGAGCGTGGCGTCGAGCCCGACCGCCTTGGCCGCGGCGGAGAATTTGGTGGCATCGCCAAGCCCGCTGGCAATGGTGTCGCCGCCGGCCGCCTTGGCCGCGGTTTCGGTCGGCGTGGCGGCCTTGTCGGCGGGCTTGCCGCAAGCGCTGACGAGCAGCAGCGTGACCGCCGTGGCGGCGGCGAATTGGGTGCGAAACTTCACGATCTTCTCCCATAGGAGGCCCGCGGCCCGAAGGCCGCGGGACCAGTGTCTGATGTTAGCCGAGGGCGCTGATGACCGCGGTGATCAGGCGCGAGGTCGGATCGGCGCGATAAATGTAGCCGTCGTTGTAGCGGTACATATCGGTCGCGCTGTCGGCGTAGCGATCGCGGTACTGCAGCGGCACGTTGTAGACGCCGTAATTCTGCGGCAGCTGCTGGCCGACGCCGAGGTCCCCGGCGAGCAAGGCGACGATCGACTGGATCGCCTGCGTCTTCGGATCGAGGCTGTAGATGGCGTTGTTGCCGTAGCGATAGTCATATTGCCCGCCATCGGGGTAATAAGACTGATACTGGTTCGGCACGTTGTAGTAATTGAAATCCGACGGGTACATCTGACCGACCGGATAGTAACCGTAGTCCCGACTGACGTACGGAATCAACGCGTTGACGAGGTTGTTGCTGCGGTCGACGCGGTAGATGTAATCGTCGCCCATGCGATACTGGTAGCGCTGATCGTCGCGGTACCAATTGCTGTACGGCCCCGACAGCATCGAGCGGGCATAAGCGCTGGGCAGCGCGACGCCGACCAACTTCTTGGCCTGGCCCGGGGGCAGGCAGCCATTATGCTTGGCGGCGAGACCCGGGGGGCAGCCGTCGACCAGGCCGAGCGAGCGTCGGTCGAGGCCGTAGCCCGACTGGTAGCCGCGGCGGTCGCCGTCGTTGGCGAGATCCCGCATGCGCACGACATCGTTCATGCGGCTGGCCGAGCGGCCACCGTCGTGGCGCGAGGCCATGCGGACGCGATCGCCTTTCATTCGACCATGATCGGCGTTTTCACGCATTGCCATGCGCCCGTGTTCGGCCCGCATCTCCTGCTTCATGCCCCCGCCATGCTTGTCGCCGCCACCGCCGTGTTCGCCCGCGTTCTGGGCATGCTGGTCGCCACCATGGCCGCCACCGTGGCCGCCGCCAGGGCCAGCCAGGGCCGGCGCGGAAACCGCCAGCGCGGCAACGCCGGCGGCGAGAAGGAACTTGGTCATCGAAACTCTCCTTTGAACCGGCACCAACGGCCGAGCGAAAGGCAGGGTTCCGTTTTCAGGCGGTGGCCGGCTCCGCCACGACGTCGCGCGACAGGCGCCGCGCGGCGAGCAGCATGAGCAGGGCGGCGAGCGCATAGAGCGTGGTCGTGGCCATCGCCGAATAGCGCAACGCCTCCTGCCCGTAGCGCGCGGTGAGCGCTTCGGAGATGGCGCCGATGACCGTCGATCCGGCGCCGAGCCCGATCAGATTGTTGATGAACAGGAACATCGCCGCGGCGGTCGCCCGCATTTCCGGCGGGACGAGCTTGGTCACGGCAGTCACCACCGGCCCGAGCCAGGTCAGCCCGAGCGCGCCGGGGATGAGGAACAGCAACGACGCCGCGACCAACGAGGTGCTGGAAAAGGCCAGCAGGTAGGCTGGCAGGGTGATGGCAAAGGCCACCGCAGGCACCAGCGCATAGCCGCGCGGGTGGGCCGAGCCGAGCCGGTCGCCGGCGACCCCGCCGAACCAGATGCCGGTGCATCCGCCGACCAGCAGGATGGCGGCGAAGATCCACGAGCGTTCGACCAGGCCAAGGCCGTAGCTGCGCTCGAGGAAACTGGGGATCCAGAACGCTACGCCATAAGACACCAGGCTGGCGGTGCCGGCGCCGAACCCGAGCAGCCAGAAGGACGGCTTCGAGGCGACTGCCCTGAACACGGTGCCGAACGACGGCGCGGCGACCCGCGCGGGTTCGCCGGCGCGGCCGTGCCCGGGATCGCGCACAGCCCATTTGAACACGGGTGCGAAAAGGATGCCGATGATGCCGATCGCGAGGAAGGCGAAGCGCCAGTCGACGCTGGCCGCGACCAGCCCGCCGAACAAGACGCCGAACGCGCTGCCGAGCGGGATGCCGAGCGAGAAGATGGCCAGCGCCCGCGCCCGCTGCGCCGGCGAATAGAGGTCGCTGATCAGCGAATAGGCTGGCGCCACGCCGGCCGCCTCGCCGATGCCGACGCTCATCCGCGCGGCGAACAATTGCCAGAAGTTCATCGCCAGCCCGCACGCCGCGGTCGCCGCGCTCCACAGGGTCAAGCCGATGGCGACGATCCAGCTGCGGTCGCGGCGGTCGGCGAGCATCGCCAGGGGGATGGCCAGCGCGGTGTAGAACAAGGCGAAGGCGGTGCCGCCCATCCAGCCCAATTGGGTATCGGTCAGGTGGAGGTCGGCCTTGATCGGGCCGGCGAGGATGCCGATGATCTGCCGGTCGACGAAGTTGAGGGTGTAGGCCAGCACCAGCATCGTCATGATCAGCGGCCGGTTGAGGCGGGCGGCGGCGGGTTGCGGACTCATACGGGCTCCATGCCTGGCTTCGAACGAATGCCGTAACCTCAGGCCAGGCTGCGGGCAATCGCGGCAAAGGCGGTCACGTCGTCGCGGTCGTGGTAGAGCCCGAGGCCGAGGCGCAGCACGTCGCCGCGGACGTCGGTGACGACGCCTTCGCGCATCAGCGTGTCGCACCACTCGGCGGCCCGTGGGTGACGCAGCGCGAGGAAGCGGGCGTGGGGGGCGCCGTCGAGCGGGTTGAGCAAATCGGCGTCGGCCAGCGGGGTTCCGGCCAGCGCGTCGAGCAACTCAGCGTGGAGCGCGGCGACATGGGCCGAGATGACCGCCGTGGTCAGCCCTTCGGCGGCGAGCATGCGGCGGACATGGAGGAAGCGGTACAACGACGAAGGATCGAACGTCGCCCCCATGAAGCGCATCGCGTCGGGCGCGTAGGCGGTCCTGCCGGGGGGCAGAGTGAGGTCTTCGAACTCGGCATACCAGCCGGTCACCGGCGGGCGCGGGCCGAAGCCGGGCGGGCAGTGCATAAGCCCCATCCCCTCCCCCGCCATGGCATATTTGTAACCGCCGGCGAGGAAGAAGGCCGATGCCGCCGCGGTCTCGCTGAACGGCGTCGGCAGCGCCATGAAGCTGTGGTAGCCGTCAATCACCACCCACGGGCCGTCGGGCCGGGCGAGGGCGGCGAGTTGCTCGACAGTTTCGAACATCTCGCCGCTGCCGAACAATATCTGGCTGACCAGCACGAGGTCGTGGTTGCCGCACCGCGCGGTGGCGAGGAGGTCGGCGAGCGGCACGGTGTCGAGGTGGAACCAGCCGTCCTCCGCCCAGCGCGCGAACTGGCGGCGGGCCGAATGGAACTCGCCGTCGCTGGTGAGGACGCGCAAGGCCCGCGGATCGGCGCGCGGACAGGCCGGGGCGAGGCGGATGAGGAAATCGTGGGTGTTGGCGGCGAACACGATCGCCGACGGATCGCCGCTGCCAAGTTCCGCCGCGACCTCCGCCTGCGCCCTGGGCCAGACTTCGCCCATCACCTTGTCCCATTTCCGGTCGGCGAAGGTGGCGGCGTCCTGCCAGCATTCGACCTGGCCGTCGAAGCTGGCGTCGGGCCACAGATGATGGCTGTGCGCCGCGAAGTGCAGCCGCGCCGGCGCCGCGCCGAGGCTGCGCGAAAAGAGGTGCTTGAAGCTCACAGCGCGGTGCGCAGCGACCATAATTGGGGGAAAGCGCGCTTGGCCAGGGTCGAGGCGAGATAAGCGGCGCCGGTCGACCCGCCGGTGCCGGCCTTCATGCCGATGATCCGTTCGACGGTCAGCAGATGCTTGTGCCGCCACTGGGCCAGCGCATCGTCGATATCGACCAGTTTCTCGGCCAGCTGGTAGAGGCCGAAATAGGTGTCGGACCGAAGGTAGACAGCAAGCCATGAGGCGCCGATCGCGTCCTCCGAGCCGACGTCGAGCCCGGCGCGGGCGAGCGCGGCATTGGCTTCGTCCCACAGCGACGGGTCGGCCAGCGCCGCCTCGAGCCGGGCGCGGCCGGCGGTGCCGCCCTCGTAATAATCGAGGAATTTGGGGTCCTTGATGCCGAGCCGGTATTCAAGCTCCCGGAACTGCCCCGACTGGAACCCCGAGGAGGTGCCGAGGACATGGCGGAAGGCGCTGTAGTCGACCGGGGTGAGGGTCGCCAGCACGTCCCACGACAGGGTCATCACCGACTGGATGCGGCTGACCCGGGACAGCGCCTTATAGGCTTCGGCGAACTTGTCGGCGCGGACGAAGGAGCACGCCAGCGCGACCTCGTGGAGCATCTGCTTGAGCCACAATTCCTTGGTCTGGTGGATGATGATGAACAGCATCTCATCGTGCAGGTCGGAGCGCGGCCGCTGCGCCGACAGCAGGCTGTCGAGGTCAAGGTAATCGGCATAGGTCATGCCAGCGGGCGTCGCGGTCATGGCCGCGGGCTTAGGCGCAAACGGGGCCGGGCGACAAGCCGCCGCCCGCCGGGCTTACTGCTGATTGGTGCCGGGCAGCCCGGTCTGGGCGACCGAGCTGATGTTGCCGAAGACTTCGCTGAGCAGGCTCTTCTTGTGTCCCAGCGTCGGAGTCTTGCCGCCCATCGGGCTGACCGCCGCGATCTTGGTTTCGTCGGTGGTTTCCACCGCGGCGACATTGCCGGCGCGGTCGAACCGGACGTGGAGCACGGTCTCGTCCTTGATCTTCGGGCGGGTGAAGGCGAACTGGCTCGTCTTTTGCGAGATATAATACCAGTCGTTGTCGCTGAACTGGCCGGTGAAGGTCGGCCGGCCGAGCGACTTGGCGACCGAATCCTTATTATCGGTCCCGACCTGGACCGACTTGATCAGCGCCTCGTCGAGGATGAACCCATGGGTCTCCTTGACGCTGGAGCAGCCCGCCGCGAGGCTCAGCCCGAGGAACGCCACTGCCAGTCTGGCCACCCGCATCGTCATCACCATTCTCCATTTGTCCGGCGCGCGCCTTGCCCGCTGCCGTGGCACCCAATATGCGGTAAAAGCCAAAGGGCGCAACCCGTTGGCGGCATCCCCCTGTGCGATCGAGGAGAATGACATGCGATCAATCATGGCCATGATGCGCCCCAAGCGCCCCGACGCCGCCGCTTTATATGCCGCTTTGGTGGCCGAGGCGCGCGCCCCCGGCTGGTTCCTCAAGGGCGGGGTCGCCGACGATCAGGACGGGCGCTTCGCCGTCCTGTCGAGCGTCGTCGCGCTCGGCATTTTGCGGCTGGAAAGCGGGGGCGAAGACGCTGTCCGGGGAAGCGTTGCGCTGACCGAAGCGTTCATCGCCGACATGGATTCGCAGATGCGCCAGGAGGGCTTCGGCGACCCGTCGCTGGGCAAGCAGGTGCGCCACATGGTCGGCGCGCTGGCCAACCGGGTCGACCGCTGGCGGCAGACATTGGCCGACGACGCCGGGTGGGACGAGTGCGTCGCGGCGACCATCCACCGCGGCGCGGCAACCGACGAATCGGCGCGCACCTTCGCCGCCGAATCGATGCGCCGGCTGCACGAGACGCTCAACGGGGCCGACGATTCGGCGGTGTTGCAGGGCCGGTGGCGGTGACCGGGCTGACCCACAGCCTGCCGCTCGACCAGCTGCGCGACGGCGACCGCATCGACCTGGTCGCCGACGAGGCCGAGCGCGCGGAACTGGCGGGCCGCCTCAACCTGGTCGCGCTCGACCGGCTCGACGCCCATGTCGTGCTCTGCCGGCAGGGCCAAAGGGTGCGCGCCTGCGGGCGGTTGAAGGCGGTGCTCGCCCAGCCGTGCGTCGCCACCGGGGAGCCGGTGCGCAGCCACCTCGACGAGCCGTTCGAAGTGATCTTCATGCCCGAGCCGGCGAGCGGCCAGCCCGAGGCCGAGATCGAACTCAGCGGCGACGAACTCGACAGCATGTTCCACGACGGGCGGACGATCGACCTTGGCGCGGCGGTGGCGGATTCGCTGGCGCTGGCGCTCGACCCCTACCCGCGCAGCCCGGCGGCCGGAAACGCGCTCAAGGAAGCCGGGGTGATCAGCGAGGAAGACGCCGGCCCGTTCGCGGCGCTGGCCGCGCTGAAGGGCAAATTGTCGGGCGAGTAGTCCTCCTTAGAACGGTGTGCGTTTAGGCAGTTCCCCGCCCGCTTAAAACGGGACATCGTCGTCGAGGTCGGTGTCGAAGGCGGCGGGTTGCGGGCGGGACTGGCGCGGGGCGCCGCCGCCGCTGCCACTGCCCCCCATGCCGCCGTCGTCGAAGCTCGACGCGGCGCCGCCGCCGCCATAGCCGCCACCCGAGCCGCCGCCTTCGCGGCTGTCGAGCAGCACCAGTTCGCCGCGGAAACGTTGCAGCACGACTTCGGTCGAGTACCGGTCGGCGCCGGACTGGTCGGTCCATTTGCGGGTCTGGATCTGGCCCTCGAGATAGACCTTGCTGCCCTTGCGGAGATAGGATTTGGCGACGCGGCCGAGGTTCTCGTTGAAGATCACCACCTGGTGCCATTCGGTGCGTTCCTGGCGGTTGCCGTCCTTGTCCTTCCACGATTCGGACGTGGCGACTCGCAGGTTGACCACTTCACCGCCGTTGTTGAGGCTGCGCGCCTCGGGGTCCGCGCCGAGGTTCCCGACCAAAATCACCTTGTTCACGCCCGCCATTACCGTCACTCCATCGATTGCTTTCGACGAGCGTTAAGCGCGCCGCGCCGCGCGGGCAAGCGCCTAGCCGAGCCCGAACGCGACCGCCGTCCAATAGGTGATTCCGGCCGCGACATAGGCCAGCACAAACAGGTAGCTGACCATGAATATCGGCCACTTCCAGCCGTTCGTCTCACGCCGGGTGACGGCAATGGTCGAGATGCATTGCGGGGCGAACACGAACCAGGCGAGGAAGGCCAAGGCGGTCGCCAGGCTCCACCGCCCGGCCAGCCGCTGGCTCAAGGTCGGCAGATTCTTCTCATTGCCGGCGTCGAGCGAATAGACGGTGCCGATCGCCGCGACCGCGACTTCGCGGGCGGCCATCGCCGGGAGCAGGGCCAGCGAAATGTCCTTGTTGAAGCCGATCGGCGCGACGACGACGTGGATGCCATCGGCGATGCGCCCGGCGATCGACACGTCGGACTGCTTCTGCCCCCGGCCGGCGACCGGGAAGCTGCCGAGCGCCCACAGGATGAGCGTGGTGGTGAGGATGATCGTGCCGGCGCGCTTGAGGAAAATCTCCGCCCGCTGCCACAGGCCGAGCGCAATGTCGGTCAGGCCCGGCAGCTGATATTTGGGCAATTCCATCATGAACGCCCCGCCGCCGCCCTTCACCACCGTGCGGCGGAGTATGATGGCGACGAGCAAGGCGCCGACGACGCCGGCGACGTAGAGCCCGAACAGCACCAGCCCCTGAAGCCCGATGCCGGGGCCAACGTCGCGCTTGGGAATGAAGGCGCCGATGATCAGCGTGTAGACCGGCAGCCGGGCCGAGCAGGTCATCAGCGGGGCGACGAGGATCGTCGTCAGCCGGTCCTTGGGATCGGAGATAGTGCGCGTCGCCATGATCCCCGGCACCGCGCAGGCGAAGCTGGACAAGAGCGGGATGAAGGCGCGGCCCGAGAGGCCGGCGTGGCTCATCAGCCGGTCCATCAGGAAGGCGGCGCGGACCATGTAGCCGGTGCCTTCGAGGAGCAGGATGAAGAAGAACAGGATGAGGATCTGCGGCAGGAAGACGATGACCGCGCCGACCCCGCCGAACAGGCCGTCGACGATCAGCGAGCGCAGCACATTGTGGGGCATGGCATCGCCGATCGCCGCGCCGAGGCGGGCGACGAGCGCGGCCAGCGCATCGGCCGGCGGCGCGCTCCACGCAAACACCGCCTGGAACATCACGAACAGGATGGCGGCAAGGATGATCGGCCCGATGACCGGGTGGAGGAACAGGCCGTCGAGGCGGTGGGTCAGCCGCCGCACGGGGGTCTCGCGGACGATCGCCGCCATGGCGAGGTCGCGGGCGCGGCGCTGCAGGGTGAGCGGGTCGTGGCTCGGACCATCCCCGGCGCGGACCGTGCGCGGCGTCATCAGCAGCTCGTCGAGCGCGGCCAGCAGCGGCTCCACCCCGCGTTTGCGCACCGCCACCGTTTCTATCACCGGGACGCCGAGGTCGGCCGACAGGCGGGCCGAATCGAGCTCGAGGCCGTCGCGCTTCGCCAGATCGACCATGTTGAGCGCGACCACCGTCGGCAGGCCAAGAGCGATCAGCTGGAGCGTGAAGCGCAAATGATTGTCGAGGTTCGAAGCGTCGACGACGATCAGCAAGGCGTCGGGCAGCCGCTCGCCCTTCTGCTTGCCGAGGAGGACGTCGCGGGTGACCGCTTCGTCGGGGCTGGTCGGGTCGAGGCCGTAGGCGCCAGGCAGATCGACCAGCTCGACCGGGCGGCCACCGGGCAGCTTGGCCCGGCCGACATGGCGTTCGACGGTGACGCCGGGATAATTGCCGACCTTCTGCCGAGCGCCGGTCAACGCGTTGAACAAGGCGCTCTTGCCGGCATTGGGGTTGCCGACGACCGCGATCAGCGGGGCCGGGTTCATGCCGCTTCGGGGATGACGCGGACGGCGCGGGCGTGGACGCGGCGGATGGCGACGGTCATCCGCCCGACGCGCACCGCCAGCGGGTCGCGACCGAACGGGCCGAGGTGGAGCGGTTCGACCGCAACCCCTTCATCGAAGCCGAAATGCCTGAGGCGGCTGGCGTCGCCTTCGCCCAGCAACGCCCAGTCGATCGCCGCGATCCTGGCACGCGTGCCAAGCTGTAGCTGGTCGAGGGAAGTCGCCTTCGTCATTGCGACTGATTATCAATAACGAAGGCAAAAGGGAAGCGGTGTGTCGCGGGCGCTCAGCGCGGCGGGTAGCGGAGGCGGCCGAGGAAGCGGGCGAGGCTGGGACGGCGGATGGCGTTGGCGGTCCACTTCGCCTTGGCTTTTTCAAACCGGCCGACGCCGGTCAGGCGGCGGTCGAGGAAGGCGGCGGTCGCGCTCCACCCCTCGCTCTGGTCGTCGAGCCAGGCGAGCAAAGTGGCGGTGTAGACGCCCGAGAGAATGAGCCGCTTGGTGTAATGATTGTAGTCGGTCGCGGTGTCACCGGCGAGGCGCCACATGCGGTCAGCCGAGCGCCAGCCGATCTTGAGCGCGAGCGGGACATTCTGCGGCATGGCGAGGATGGCCAGCGCGCTGCGCACCGCCTCACGCGCCTGACCGGTGGTTTCAAGCCGGAACCAGATCATCGCGCGGATCCGTTGCGTGACCTTCATCGCGGCGAGGACTTCCGGCGTGAAGTGCGCCGCCATCGCCGCATCGACCCCGTCGATCCACGCGTCGACCATCGCCGCCGGGGTTTTCGGGAAGGCCAGCCGGGCGGCGTCGGGGTCGACGCCGATGCTGGCGGCGGCGCTGATAACGGCCTTGTCGGTCCAGCCGTCGAACACCGCATTGTCGCCGACCGCGAGGGCGAGGCGGCGGCGGAGGGCTTCGAGGGGGGTGGGATCGGTCATGATCGCCTAAATGGCGCCGCGCGGCCGATCGCGCAAGCGCACCAGGACCAGCGCGGTGACGATCGCCGCCGCGCCGAGCCAGTCGAGCGCGGTCAGGGTCTCGTCATAGTAGAGCCAGCCGAGCAACGCCGACAGCGCCGGCTGGGTCAGCATCGCCACCCCGACGACGAGCGGCGGGACATGGCCGAGGGCGTAGACCAACAGCCCCTGGCCGATGACCTGACTGCACAGGGCGAGGGCGGCGACCGCCGTCCAGTCGGCCGGGATGATCTTTTCGTGGAGGAGCAAGGCGACCGGCAGCAGCATGGCGGCGCCGAACAGGCTGGCGAGGAACAGCAAAGGCAAAGGGGCAAGCGCGCCGCGGGTGCGTTCGACGAGCACGAGATAGCCGGTGTAGAGCAGCCCCGCCGCGAGCGCGAGCAGGTCGCCGCGCAGATGCGCGGGGCCGAGCTCCAGGCTGCCGGCCATGAGCAACGCGCATCCGGCCGCGGCGAGCAATAATGCCAGTGCCTGCAGCCACGACGGCCAGCGCCGGGCAAGCCACAACCCCCAGGCAGCGAAAAGGAAACTGGAGAAATTGCCGAACAAGGTGGCGTTGCCGAGCTTGGTCAGCAGGATGCCGGTGTGCCAGGCGGCGAGATCGGCGGCGAAGAACAGAGCGGCGAAGGCGATGCCGACGACCAGCGCCCGGCGCGGCCAGTGCACCGGCTGCCCGGTTGCGCGCGCCAGCAGCCACAGCAAGGGCAAGGCCAGCGCCATCCGCCAGAAGCCCGCCGCGATCGGGCCGACGCCGGCGTGGCGAACGAGGAACGGCCCCATCGCCAGCGCGACATTGCCGGCGAGCAGCGCCGCGAAGGCGTAGCGGTGCGCGCTTGTCGGGTTGCTGTTCGCCACTATCTTGTCCGGCCCGCCCCGTTTGAAATGAGACCCGCTTATGCCGACGCTGTTCGATCCGGTCGAGATGGGTGCGCTCAAGCTGCCCAACCGCATCATCATGGCCCCGCTGACCCGGGGACGGGCGACGCGGGAGGGCGTGCCGACGGCGATCATGGCGGATTATTATGCCCAGCGTGCCGCCGCCGGGCTGATCATAAGCGAAGCCACCGGGATCAGCCGCGAAGGATTGGGCTGGCCCTATGCGCCGGGGCTGTGGACCGACGCGCAAGGCGAGGGGTGGAAGCCGGTGGTCGAGGCGGTTCACCGCGCCGGCGGGCGGATCGTCGCGCAATTGTGGCACATGGGGCGGGTGGTCCACCCCAGCCTGGGCGAAGGGCAGCCGATCAGCGCGTCGGCGACGACCGCGCCGGGCCACGCCCATACCTATGACGGCAACCAGGACTATGTCGAAGCCCGCGCCGCGACGACGGACGATATTGCGCGGATCCTCGGCGATTATGCGTCGGCCGCGCGCCGCGCCATTGACGCCGGGTTCGACGGCGTCCAGGTGCACGGCGCCAACGGCTATCTGATCGACCAATTCCTGCGCGACAGCAGCAATGTGCGCGACGATGAGTATGGCGGGCCGATGGCCAACCGCATCCGCTTCCTGCGCGAAGTGGTCGGCGCGGTCGCGGCCGAGGCCGGCATCGCCCGCACCGGGCTGCGGCTGTCGCCCAACGGCGCGGTCAACGGGGTCGACGACAGCGACGGGCAGGCGCTGTTCACCGCGGCCGCGGAGGCGATGGAGGCGTTCGGCCTGCCGTGGCTCGAATTGCGCGAGCCGGGGCCGCAATCGACCTTCCGCGCCACCGCCGAACCGCCGGTCAGCCCGGCGATCCGCCAGGTCTTCAGCGGCAGATTGGTGCTCAACAGCGATTATCGCGGCGACAGCGCGGCGCAGCGGATCGAGGAGGGCGCCGCCGACGCGATCAGTTTCGGCCGACCGTTCATCGCCAACCCGGACCTGGTCGAGAGGCTGCGAACCGGCGCCGACCTCAACCGCTGGGACACGGCGACTTTCTATAGCCAGGGTGCGGCGGGCTACACCGACTATCCGACGTTGAAGGAACAGGCGGCGGCCTAGATCGGTTCTCCCCGGCAAGGAGACGGGTCATGGACAAATCGATGCAACGCACCTTGCTGGCCGGGGCCGCCGCGGCCGGCGCCGCGCTGATCGGCGGGGCGATCTATGTGTGGCGCGAGAAGCAGACCGAGGAACCCGACTTTCGCGCGCTCAAGAGCGACGGCGAATATCAGATCCGCGATTATCCGGCGATGACGGTCGCCGAGACGGTGGTGCACGGGCCGCGAAGGCGCGCGCTGGGCGACGGCTTCCGCCTGCTCGCCGATTACATCTTCGCCAAGTCGCGCGACGGCGAGGCGCTGGCGATGACGGTGCCGGTGATGCAGGACGAGGGCGACCCGATGGCGAGCGACCCGCCATTGTTCGACGACGACATGATCGAAGGCGGCTGGCGGACCCGGTTCGTCATGCCCGATGGGCGCGGCGCCGACGACCTGCCCGAGCCGCCCGAGGGGATCGAGCTGGTCGAATTGCCGTCGCGCAGGGTGGCGGTGATCAGTTTTTCCGGGCGCCCCGACGACCGCGACCTGGCGGCGCAGGAAGACAAGTTGCGAGGCTGGCTGGCGCGGGCCGGGGAGACCAGCGATGCCGAACCCGAATATGCCTTTTACAATTCGCCGATCATCCCCGGCCCGCTGCGCCGCAACGAGGTATGGCTGGCGCTCGACTAGGAGGCGAAGCGGGCCTTCAGCGCGAGCAGCGCCAGCGCGGCTCTGGCCGCGTCGCCGCCCTTGTCGGCCTGCCCCGGGTCGGCGCGGACGATCGCTTGGGCTTCATTCTCGACCGTCACTATGCCGTTGCCGACGGCCAGCCCGTCGAGCGTCAGGGCCATCAGCCCGCGTGCGCTTTCGCCGGCGACGATTTCGAAATGCCAGGTCTCGCCGCGGATGACGACGCCGAGCGCGACGAACGCGTCGTAGCGGCCGGCGTCGGCGGCGAGGCTGATCGCGGCGGGAAGCTCAAGCGCGCCGGGGACGGTGACCGTGTCGTGGCTATGCCCGGCCGCATCGAGCGCGGCGCGGGCACCGTCGAGGAGCATGTCATTAAGGTGCGCGTAGAAGCGCGCCTCGGCGATCAGGACGTGGGCCATGTCAGCGGGCTTTCGAAGGTTGGGAGCCCTGATCGATCGACCGCTCCTCGACGATCGCCAGGCCATAAGCGCTGAGGCCGACCGGCGCGTGGCGGGTGTTGGTCAGGAGCACCATGTCATGGATGCCGAGCGCGGCGAGGATCTGCGCGCCGATGCCGTAGCCGCGCAGCGCGGCGCCGCCTTCGCCGAGCTTGCCCGAGCGGTAATCGGTGGCGCGGCTCAAGGAGCCCGGGGCGGCGGCGTGGAGCGCGACGACCACCCCCGAGCCTTCGCCCTCGATCATCGCCATCGCCCCGTGGAGCAGGCCGGCGCGCGGCGAGGCTTCGCCGAGGAGGTCGGCGAACAGGTCGATCGAGTGCATCCGCACCAACGTCGGGGTGGCCGGGTCGATCGCGCCGTGGACCAGGGCGAGTTGCTCCTCCCCGCTGGCCTTGTCGCGGAACACCTGCGCGGTCCAGTGCCCGCCCGAGCGGCTGGTGAAGCGGGTCTCGGCGACCCGTTCGACCATGTGGTCCTTCTTCAGGCGATAGGCGATGAGGTCGCGGATGGTGCCGATCTTGAGCCCGTGGACCCGCGCGAACTCCATCAGATCGTCGAGCCGGGCCATCGTCCCATCCTCGCGCATGATCTCGCAGATCACGCCCGACGGATTCAATCCGGCGTGGCGCGAGACGTCGACCGCGGCCTCGGTATGGCCGGCGCGGACGAGCACGCCGCCGGGCCGGGCGACGAGCGGGAAGACATGGCCGGGCGAGACGATCGCGTCGGGGCCGTTGGCGCTGTCGATGGCCACGGCGATGGTGCGCGCGCGGTCGGCGGCGGAGATGCCGGTGGTGACGCCGTCGCGCGCCTCGATCGAGACGGTGAAGGCGGTTTCGAGCTGGGTGCCGTTGCGCCGCGCCATCGGTTCCAGCCCGAGCGAGTCGACCCGTTCCTTGCCGAGCGCGAGGCAGATCAGGCCGCGGCCGTGGCGGGCCATGAAGTTGATCGCGTCGGGCGTCGCCATCTGTGCCGGAATGACGAGGTCGCCTTCATTTTCGCGGTCGTCGTCGTCGACAAGGATGAACATGCGCCCGTTGCGCGCTTCGTCGATGATCGCCTCCGGCCCGACGAGGACGTCCTGAACCCCGCCGTCGAGCAACTTTTCGAGGCGCCCGAGGGTGTCGGCGGTCGGGTTCCAGTCGGGCGCGCCAAGCTTTCTGAGGCTGTTAGGATGGAGGCCGGCGGCGCGGGCAAGGCCGCTGCGGCTGGCTTCGCCGGCGGTTACCAGCAATGTGATTCGGTCGATAAGGTTAGTAGACATATCGGCCGAATATCACACGCCGATGTGATGTCTAGCCCGTTTTTCACATTCTTGCGGCGGCCATCCGCTGGAGATAGCGCGAGATGACATCGATCTCGACATTGACCGTCGACCCGGCGGTGAGCGAGCCGAGCGTGGTGTGGGCGGCCGTGTGGGGGATGATGTTGACCGCCACATGAGTGCCGTCGCCGTCGTCGTTGACGTCGTTGACGGTGAGCGAGACGCCATCGAGGGTGATCGAGCCCTTGGCCGCGATCATCGGGCCGAGCGCGTCGGGAACGCGGATGTCGAGGCGGGTAGAATCGCCGTCGGGCGACGCCTCGATGACCTCCCCGACTGCATCGACATGGCCGGTGACGAGGTGGCCGCCCAGTTCGTCGCCCATGCGCAGCGCGCGCTCGAGGTTGAGCCGCGCGCCTTCGCGCCACAGCCCCGGGGCGGTCTTTGACACGGTTTCGGCGGAGACATCGACCGCGAACCAGTCGGCTCCCTTGTCGACCACGGTCAGGCAGGCGCCCGAGCAGGCGATCGACGCGCCGAGGTCGACGCCAGACAGGTCATAGCCGGTGGCGATGGTCAGGCGCAGGTCGCCGCGCTGCTCGGCCGAGCGGACGGTGCCGATGTCGGTGATGATGCCGGTGAACATGGCTACTCCTGATCGCGGACGCGCTCGTAGACTTCGAGCCGGTCGATGCCAAGGTGGGCGCCATCGGCGGCGCGCCACCGGCCGTGGGCGTCGGCGATGGCGTCAAGCCCGATATAGCCGACCGACGACTTGCCCTCGCCGACCAGGATCGGGGCGCGGTAGATGAGGATGCGGTCGACGAGATCGGCGGCGAGGAAGGCGGTGGCGGTCGCCGAGCCGCCCTCGACCAGCAGATCGTTGACGTCATGAAGCCGGAAGGCATCCTGCGGGGAAGACAGGGTTTCCCATCCCTCGACGGCGTCGCCGCGGGTGAGCAGGGCGCGGCGCGGCGACCAGCCTTCGAGTCCCGGCAGGCGGACGTCGAGGCTGGGCGAGTCGGCCAGGTAGGTGCCGCGCCCGACCAGGATCATGTCGCTATGGGCGCGCTCGAGATGGACATGGGCGCGCGCGTCCTCCCCCGTGATCCACTTCGATTCGCCCGACGGCAGCGCGACCTTGCCATCGATCGACAGCGCCAGCTTCAAGGTGATTCGCGGACGGCCGAGGGCGAGGCGGGTGAGGAAGCCGGCAAGCGAATGGCGCGCGGCGTCGGCGCCTTCCCCGACATCGACCGCGATGCCGGCGTCGCGCAGCCGGGCGAATCCCTGGCCGGCGGTGCGCGGGTCGGGATCCTCAAGCGCGGCGACGACTCGCGCCACGCCCGAGTCGACAATGAGGTCGCTGCAGGCGGGGCCGCGCTTGCTGACATGGGCGCAGGGTTCGAGGCTGGTGTAGAGCGTCGCGCCGGCCGCAGCATCGCCCGCTTCGGCCAAGGCGACGGCTTCGGCGTGGGGGCGGCCACCGGGCCGGGTCGCGCCGCTGCCGATGACCGCGCCATCCTTGACGATCAGGCAGCCGACATTGGGATTGGGCGCGGTGCGGCCGCGCGCGGCATCGCCCAGCGCAATCGCGGCTGCCATGAAGGCGGCATCACTCAATGCCGAGTTGCTTCTCGAGCTTCTGGAACTGGCGCTGCTTGGCCTTGGCGAAGGCGACACGCGCGGCCTGGTCCTTCTTCTGGTCGGCCTTGATGTCGGCGTCGGTGCGGCCCGGCTTGTAGGTCTCGACATAGACGATCTGCGGCGGCGGGGCGGTATTGATGCTCGAATCGACGAAGAAGATGATGACGATCACTATGGTGATCAGCACCGCCAGCGTGAGCCCAAGCACGCGGTCGCGATTGTCGCCCTGACGGAAGACGGCGACGAAATCGCGCAGCGCGGCGCGCGGACTGGAGGCGGGCGGAAGGACGGCCATCGCGTCACGATAAGCCGCCACGCGCCCGAGGGCCAGTTATTCGTCGAGGCGGAAATGGAGCGTGACGGTGACCCGCGACGCGACCGCCTGCCCGTCCTCGCTCGCCGGCTGGTAGCGCCACGCCTTCAGGATGTGGCGCCGGGCGGCATCGAGGAACACCGGGTCCGCAGCCCCGACCGGATCGACCGCCACCACCCGCCCGCGCGGATCGACCTGCAGCGTCAGGCGGAGGTCGGCTTCCTCTTCGAGCCGGCGCTTGATGTCGGGGTAAGGCGGGCGGACCGAGTCGGGCGGGGTGGCGAAGCGCGGCGCCTTGCGGACGACGGCCGGCAGCGGCGGGAGCGGGCGCGGCACCGGCACGATCGTGCCGGTGCCGACATCGGGCGTCGGGGTGACCGTCGGCAACGGGTTGGTGTCGAGCGGTAGCGGATCGGGGAGCGGCAGCGGCACCTGAACCAGCGGATGGTCGGTGACCGAGCGAGTCGGCTGATGCGGCGGCTGCGGCTGCGGCGGGGGCGGCGGCGGCGGCTTGACCGGATCGACGAAGATCACCTGAATGTGGTCGAATTGGCGCGGCAGCGGCAGGTCGCCGCGAGCGGTCATCACCAGCACCAGCAGCGCGGCATGGCCGGTGACAACGAGCAGCAAGGTGCGGGGGGAAACGGCGCGCCCGGCGGGGCGGCGGTCGGCGGCGTAAGCAAGCATGACAGGCCTCCTTGTCCAATGACACGATGTTACATCATAACATACCATTGGCAAGAGCGATGTTCGGCACGCCCGCTTTCGTTCCGAATCGCAACGCGTTAAGCTCTGCGACAGGTGCCATCGCGCACAGGGAATGCTGATCGAGGCAAGTGCCCGGGGTTTCCCCCTGTTACCCGGGGTCGCCAAGATCGCCTTGCGTGACGAACGCTGGGTTGGCCCTCGTCCCATGCCCCCGGGACGAGGGCCTTTTAGTTGCCAGCCGGGGGGAGGCAGCTAAAAGGCCCTCCCGACCACCCCTTGCAGGCTTGCCGCTCCGCCCCGTGACCAAGCTCAAGATCGCCAGCTGGAACATCAACTCGGTGCGCGCCCGCGTCGACAGCGTCGGCCGCTTCCTCGACGAGGAGCAGCCCGACATATTGTGCCTCCAGGAAACCAAGGCGATGGACGCGGTCTTCCCCGCCGAGCTGTTCCTGGGGCGCGGCTATCACCACCACGAATTGAACGGCCAGAAGATGCACCATGGCGTGGCGATCCTCAGCCGCGTCGCGCTGCACGAGGCCGGGCGCCACGACTGGCAGGACAATGGCGAGGCGCGCCACATCGGCGCCCGGCTCGACTGCGGCATCCGCCTGGAAAATGTCTACATCCCCGCCGGCGGCGACGTCCCCGACCGCGCGCTCAACCCCAAGTTCGGGCAGAAGCTCGACTTCCTCGAGCGCATGACCCGCTGGTCCGAGAGGCTGGCCGAGCCGACCCTGATCGTCGGCGATTTCAATGTCGCGCCGCTGGAGTGCGACGTGTGGAGTCACAAGGCGCTGATCGACGTCGTCAGCCACACCCCGGTCGAGGTAGCGGCGCTCGCCCAGCTGCAGGCGGCGCACGACTGGGTCGATCTGGGGCGGCGGTTCATCCCCGCGCCGGCGCGCAACTTCACCTGGTGGAGCTACCGCTCGCCCGACCACACGGCCAACGACCGCGGCCGGCGGCTCGACCATATGTGGGCCTCGCCGTCGCTCGCCGCGCAGGCGACCGCGCACCAGGTCCACGAACCGTGCCGCAGCTGGCAGCGGCCGTCGGACCATGTCCCGCTGGTCGTCGAGCTGACGCTGTGACCGAGCCGGCCACGCTGGACCGCGCGATCGCCGCGCTTCGAGCGGGACGGCCGGTCCGGATTGGCGGCGCCACCGTCCTGGCGGTCGAGACCGCGACGGCGGCGATGCTCGACCTGATCGACCCCACGGGGGCCGCGCCGATCCTGCTCAGCGGGCAGCGCGCCGCCGCGCTCGGCCTTGGCAATGCGCGCGAGGCCGGCGACCTGGTTGGGCCGGTCGAGGTCAGCCGCTGCGACTGGCTCGACCGCGCCGCGGCGCAGGCGCTCGCCGACCCCGCCCAGGATTTCGGCCGCGGCCCGATCGGCCCGCTCAGCGCCGAGGCCGTGCGCTGCCCGGCCGAGGCCGCCGCCGCCCTCACACTGGCGCGTCTCGCCGGTGTCCTGCCGGCCTTGTGGCTGGTCGAGGGCGAGGCGGCCGCGGCGGTTTCGATCGACGACATCGGGGCGGCGGCCGACACGCCGGCCACCACGATCGTCGCGCGGGCCAAGCTGCCGATCGAGAGCCTGCCGCCATCGCAGATGCTGTCGTTCCGCGACTCCGCCACCGGAGAGGAGCATGTGGCGTTGATGATCGGCGCGTTCGGCGGGGAGCCGCCGTTGGTCAGGCTGCACAGCGAATGCCTGACCGGCGACGTGTTCGGCAGCCTCAAATGCGACTGCGGCCCGCAATTGAAGGAAGCGCTGCGGATCATCGGCGATGCCGGCGGCGGGGTCCTGCTCTACCTTCGCCAGGAAGGCCGCGGAATCGGTCTCGCCAACAAATTGCGCGCCTACGAACTGCAGGACCGCGGGCTCGACACGGTCGAGGCCAACCGGCGGCTCGGCTTTGCCGACGACGAGCGCGACTATGGGCTGGCCGCGGCGATGCTGCGTGCGCTCGGGATCGACCGGGTGCGATTGCTGACCAACAATCCGGCCAAGGTCGCCGGGCTCGGCGCGGCGGGGATCGAGGTGGTCGAGCGGGTCGCGCACCACATGCCGGTCAACCCGCACAACGCCAACTATATCGCGACCAAGCAAGCGAAGAGCGGGCACCTTCCCTAAGCGAGCAACGCGGCGACCTCGTCGAAGTCCCGGGCGATGTGGTGCGCGCCGAGAGAGCGCAGCCGATCGCCATGGTCGTCGCCGCAATGCTGCCCGGCGACCAGGCCGATGACCGTCGCCCCCGACGCCACCGCGCCGGTCACGCCGACCGGCGAATCTTCGATGATCGCGACGTCGGCGATGGCCACGCCGAGCGCGTCGGCGGCGTGCCAGTAGAGGTCGGGCGCGGGCTTGCCGCGATTGACGTTGGTGCGGCCGCTGAACAATCGGTCGCCGAACGCATCGGCGAGGCCGATATGCTCGAGATGCCGCTCGATCCACTCGACCGACGAGGAGGAGGCGACCGCCTTGGGCAGCGCCGGGTCGAGCGAGCGGACGAAGCGCACCGCGCCGGCGACTTCGGCGATCCCCTCGGCGATCATGCGCGCGTCGGCTGCGGCCCGCTCACCGTGAAAGTCGTCGGGCAGCGGGCCGCCGATCCAGCGTTCGATCGCGGCCCGGAAGTCGGCCCCGGCGAGGCCCATGAACTGGTCCATCGACTGGCGCATGCTGGTCGGGAAGCCGCGCGCGGTGAGATAATCGGCGATCTGCGCATTGCCCGCCCACTCGCTTTCGATGAGCACGCCGTCGAAGTCGAAGATCAGTCCGGCAAAGCGCATCAGCCCTCGAACAATGCCGCGCCGACGCGGAGGACGGTGGCGCCGAGGAGCACCGCGGTCGGGTAATCGGCCGACATGCCCATCGACAGGCCGGTCAGCCCGTGCCGCAGCGCCAGTTCGTTGCAAAGCGCGAAATAAGGCGCGGCTTCGCGTTCCGCGGGCGGGATGCACATCAGCCCGGCAAGCGGCAGCGGCGAGGCGCGGACGCGGTCGAGGAAGGGGCCGAGGTCGGCAATCGCGACGCCGCCCTTCTGCGCCTCGGCGCCGATGTTGACCTGGACGAAGCAGGCCGGGAAGCGGCCCGCCTTGTCGGCGGCGGCGGCGAGCGCATCGAGCAGCGACGGCCGGTCGAGCGAGTGGATGACGTCGAACAACGCAACCGCTTCGGCCGCCTTGTTGGATTGCAGCCGGCCGATCATGTGGAGGGTGAGGCGGGGATCGCGCCGGCGAAGCGCTGGCCATTTTGCTTCGGCTTCCTGGACGCGGCTTTCGCCGAACGCGCGCTGGCCGGCGGCGATCAACGGTTCGATCTCTTCGACGGTGCGGGTCTTGGACACCGCGACCAGTTCAACCGACTCCGGCGAGCGCCGCGCCGTCTTGCACGCACGCTCGACCTGCTGGTGGACGAGGGCAAGGCGGTCGCTGGGGTAAGCCATGCAGGCGCTATAGGTAAGGCGCCGCGGCGCGGCTAGGCGGGCCAACCGCCCCGATTAGAATTTGAAGGCGGTGCCGACGTAGACGGCCTGGCTGTCGCGGCGCTGGTCGGCGACCGGGCTGAGATGATCCTGATCGACGCGATAGCGGACGCCGCCGGTAAGCGCGATGCGGCGGCTGAGGCTGTAGGCGCCGCCGACGTCGAGCGAATAACGGTCGGGCTGGCCGAGCGCCGCGATGCGGCCCTCGCCGCGTTCGGCGCCGACCGCGATTCGGCCGGTGAACTTCTTCAGATTATAGCTGACCCCGACGAGCGCGCTCTCGCGCTTGCCGATGGCCGAATCCGGGTTGGTCGTGGTGGCCACGTCGCCGGCGACGGCGAAGCGCTTCCAGCCGACCGCAACGCCGAGGTTATAGCTGGTCGGGGTCAGCGCGGTGGCCGGGATCGCCGACATCGTCAGGCCGCGCGACTCGGACGCGCTGCTGCCGGCGCGAACCGCGACCCGTATCTGCGACGGGCGGCCCTTGGCGGCGGCGGGGGTGAACTTGAAATCGCTGAATGACGGGTTGCGCGAGGCAAAGGTCGCCGCCAGCCGGGGATCAGCGCCGGCCGGGGTGAACGCCGAAATATGGTCGAAACTCAAGGCGATAGCCGCAGGACGGGCTTTGGTGACGGCGGCCGCTGCGAGCGCGGGCAACAGAGCGACGCTGGCCACCGCAAGCACGGCTGCCACCTTTCCACCCATTCCCTGTTTCGCATGCGACACGCGTACGACTCCTTGAGTTGCCATGGGATATAGCCCGACGAGCCTGTCTGTTCCATGACTCCTCGTCGATTCATCGGGCGCCTGTGTCCCTAAGTCCACAGACTCGCCGCGACCGTCCCGGCGCGCGACACGCGGATAGCCGCTTGCCGCCTCCCGCCAGCAAACTATAACGCCGGTCGACCCGTCCTTGCAGGAAGCCACCATGCCCCGCCTTATCCACCCCCTCGCCGTCCTCGCCATTGCCGGCCTCGCGCTGGGCGGCTGCGCCCGGCACCGCGACCTGCCGAACGCGTTGGCCCCGGCCAAGATGACCACGATCGGCGTCAACAGCTATCTGTGGCGCGCGGCGATCGACACCTTGTCGTTCGCGCCGCTGCTGACCGCCGATTCCAACGGCGGGGTGATCATCACCGACTGGTACGTCAGCCCCAAGAACCCGGCCGAGCGGGCCAAGCTGACCGTCTCGATCCTCGACCAGGAGCTGCGTGCCGACGCGCTGCGCGTGTCCGCCAGCCGCCAGCTCAACCAGGGCGGGGTGTGGGTCGACGCGCCGGTCGCCGCGGCGACGGTGCAGAAACTTGAGGACATCATCCTGACCCGCGCCCGCGACCTTCGCCGCACCTCCGTTTCCGGCTAGGCCACCCACAGGACGATGACGACCCCATGACCGACCGCTTCGACCCGGCGCGCGCCGACGCCAGCTGGCAGGCGCGCTGGGCCGAGGCCGACAGCTTCCGCGCCGACAGCGCCAGCTCCAAGCCCAAGTCCTACGTGCTGGAGATGTTCCCCTATCCGTCGGGGCGCATCCACATGGGCCATGTCCGCAACTATACGATGGGCGATGTGCTCGCCCGCTATCGCCGGATGCAGGGCTTCGAAGTGCTCCACCCGATGGGCTGGGACGCGTTCGGGATGCCGGCCGAAAATGCGGCGATGGAGAAGAAGGTCCACCCCGGCGCGTGGACCCGGCAGAATATCGCGGCGATGCGCGAACAATTGAAGCGGATCGGCTTCGCGATCGACTGGAGCCGCGAGTTGGCGACCTGCGAGCCCGATTATTATGGCCATGAGCAGGCCCTGTTCCTCGACCTGATGGAGGCCGGCCTGGTGTTCCGCAAGGAAAGCGAGGTCAATTGGGATCCGGTCGACATGACCGTGCTGGCCAATGAGCAGGTCATCGACGGCAAGGGCTGGCGATCGGGCGCGACGGTCGAGCGCAAGAAGCTCAGCCAGTGGTTCCTCAAGATCACCGACTTCGCCGAGGAGTTGCTCGACGGGCTGGGCACGCTCGACCAGTGGCCTGACAAGGTCCGCCTGATGCAGGAGAATTGGATCGGCAAGAGCCGCGGGCTGCAGTTCCGCTTCCGGCTCGCGTCGCCCGAGGGCGCGAACGACAGCATCGAGGTGTTCACCACCCGCCCCGACACCATCTTCGGCGCGAGCTTCGTCGCTTTGTCGCCGGGCCACCCGATGGCCGAAGCGCTGGCGGCGCGGGATCCCGAGGTCGCGGCGTTCATCGCCAAGGCTCGCCTTGGAGGCACCACCGCGGCCGAGATCGAGACCGCCGAGAAACTGGGCCACGACACCGGGCTGGAGGTCATCCATCCGCTCGACCCGGAGCGCCGGCTGCCGGTGTGGATCGCGAATTTCGTGCTGATGGATTACGGCACCGGCGCCTTGTTCGGGGTGCCCGCGCACGACGTCCGCGACTTCGAATTCGCCACCAAATATCGCCTGCCGGTCCGCCGCGTCGTCGCCGAAACCGCCGCCCGGGCCGACGACCCCGTGGTTGAAGCCGAAACCGGCGACGGCATCGCGGTCAATTCGAGCTTCCTCGACGGGATGGCCAGCGCCGAGGCCAGCGCGGAGGTTATCAAGCGCGCCGAGACCGCAGGCTGGGGCACTGGCAAGACCCAGTATCGGCTGCGCGACTGGGGCGTGTCGCGGCAACGTTATTGGGGCACGCCGATCCCGATCATCCACTGCGACGCTTGCGGCCCGGTCGGCGTGCCGCGCGACCAATTGCCGGTCGTGCTGCCGGAGGATGTCAGCTTCGACCTACCCGGCAACCCGCTCGACCGGCATGACGGCTGGCGGCTGGTCGACTGCCCCAAGTGCGGCGGGCAAGCGCGGCGCGAGACCGACACGCTCGACACGTTCGTCGATTCGAGCTGGTACTTCATCCGCTTCGCCAGTCAGCCCAAGGACCAGCCGTTCGACCGCGCCGAGGCCGAGGCGTGGCTGCCGGTCGGCCAGTATATCGGCGGGGTCGAGCATGCCATCCTCCACCTGCTCTACGCGCGCTTCTGGACCCGGGCGCTCGAACGGATCGGCAAGATCGGCCTCAAGGAGCCGTTCAAGGGGCTGTTCACGCAAGGCATGGTGACCCACGAAACCTACCAGAGCCTCGACGGCCGCTGGCTGTCGCCCGACGAAGTCGAGATTGGCGAGGGCGGCGCGCCCATCGAACGCGCGACCGGCAGCGGGGCGATCAGCGGGCGCACCGAAAAGATGTCCAAGTCGAAGAAGAATACGGTCGATCCCGAACCGATCCTCGACCGCTACGGCGCCGATGCGGTGCGCTGGTTCATGCTGTCGGATTCGCCGCCGGAGCGCGATCTTGAATGGTCGATCGGCGGGATCGGGGGCGCGGCGCGGTTCGTCCAGCGGGTGTGGCGGATGGTGATGGCCGCGCCGGTCGAGGACGGCGACGATGCGGCGCTGACCCGCAAGCTGCATCGCACCATCGCCGCGGTCGGCGAGGCGATCGACGGGCTGCAGTTCAACAAGGCGGTCGCCGCGCTCTATGAGCTGACCAGCGCGATCGAGAAAGCCACGCCGTCGGGCGCCCGCGGCGACGCCATCGACGCGCTGCTGCTGCTGGCCGCGCCAATGGCCCCGCATTTGGCCGAGGAGGCATGGGCGGCAAGAGGCAAAAAGGGGATGATCGTCGACGCCGCCTGGCCGACGCACGACCCGGCCCTGCTGATCGACGACGAAGTGACGCTGGCGATCCAGGTCAACGGCAAGCTGCGCGACACGCTGACCGCGCCGCGCGGCCTGGCCAGGGAGGCGGCCGAAGCGCTGGCGCTGGGATCGGCCAAGGTTCAGGCGCAACTTGCCGGGGCAACCCCGCGCAAGGTCATTGTGGTCGCCGACCGGTTGGTCAATATCGTCGCATGAGGATGCCGCTCGCCTTGCTGATCGCCGCCGCGCTGGTGCTGCCCGGCTGCGGGCTCCATCCGCTCTACGCCGGGGGCGAGTCCGGGCCGGTCGCGAGCCGGCTGTCGTCGATCTCGGTCGCGCCGATCCCCGACCGCGCCGGCTGGCTGGTCCGCAACGCCCTGCTCGAACGGGTCGGCGCGGAGCGCAGCGCGGGCGCCGTCTACCGGCTCGAGGTGGAGCTCGACGACGACATTTCGGGCTTCGGCATCCGCGGCGACAGCGCCATCACGCGCGAGCGGCGGACCTTGCGCGCGCGCTACCGTCTGGTCGCGATCTCCACCGGCGAGACCTTGCTCGACGCCACCGCCAGCGCCGACGCCGGGATCGACGTGGTCAGTAGCGAATATGCCACCGTCGCCGCCGAGCAGAGCGCGTCGGAGCGGCTGGCCAAGGTGCTGGCCGACCAGATCGTCGCCCGGCTCGGCCTCTACGTCTCGCGGCTCGGGGAGCCCGGGGCGGCGGCGCCGCGGTGAAGGCGGTCAAGGGTCAGATCGACCGCGCGCTGGCCGCGCCCGACCCGGCATTGCGCTTTTACCTGTTTCACGGCGCCGACGAGGCCGGCAGCCGGGCGCTGGCGCTGAAATTGCTCAAGGGCCTGGGCGACGCGGAGAAATTCATCGTCCTTGGCCAGTCGATCAAGAGCGACCCGGCGATCCTTGGCGACGAGGCCGGCGCGCTGGCGCTGTTTGGCGGGCCGCGGGCGATCTGGATCGAGCCGGCGAGCGACGAGATCGCCGACGGGGTCGGGGCGTTGCTCGATGCGGCAGCGAGCGAGAGCGCGGTGGTGGCGGTCGCCGGGGTGCTGCGCAAGACCTCGGCCTTGCTCAAGCTGGCGGAGAGCCACAAGCGCGCCTGGGCGCATTGCTCCTATGTGCCCGAGGGGCGCGACATGGAGCGGCTGGTAGTCGACCTCGGCCGCGCGGCGGGACTGACGATGTCGCCCGACCTGGCGCAGCGAATCGCGGTCGCAAGCGGGATGAACCAGGCGATCGCGGCGTCGGAGATCGACAAGTTCGCGACCTATCTGGGCGCGTCGCCGGCGCAGCCGCGGGCGCTCGACCATGACACAATCGACCTGCTCGGTGCCGACAGCGCGGAGAGCGACTGGCTCAAGCTGGGCGACCTGGCGCTTACGGGGCGGATGGAGGCACTGACCGACGCGCTGACGCGGTTGCCGAGCGGGGGATCCGAAGCGGTGCCAGTGGTCCGCGCGCTGCAGCGACGGCTGGTCATGCTCGCCCCGCTGCGTGCCCGGATCGAGCGCGGCGAACGCGTTGACGCCGTCATGACGTCAATGGGCAAGGCCTTGTTCTGGAGGGACAAAGGGCTGATCGAGCGGCTGCTGACGAGCTGGTCGGCGGCGCGCTTGGCGGAGGCCGCGGAGCGCGCATCGGCGCTCGAAAAGCAAGTCATGCTGGGCGATGCGCCCGATGCCGCCGCGCTCGGCGAGACCCTGGTGACGCTGGCCCGCGTCGCCGGGCGGGGTCGCTAGCCTAGATCGGTTCGCCGCTCAGCCGCTGGCAGATCATGTCGAGCTGGTCGAGGCTGCTGTAGTGGAGCGCCACCGTCCCGCCGCCACGGCCGTGGGCGACTTTCACGCGCAAGCCGAGCATGTCGCCGAGCTGGCGTTCCAACGCCGCGAGATCGGCGTCGACCGGGCGCTTCGGGCCGTTATCTCCGGACTTCTTCGGCTTGGCCTGGCGGGCGCGTGCCTCGGTCTGGCGGACGCTAAGCCCTTCGGTGACGATCTGCAGCGCCAAAGCTTCAGGATCTGGTGATGTGACGATGGCGCGGGCATGCCCCATGCTGATATCGCCTCGCAAAAGCATATCTCGCACGGTCTGGGGCAGTTCGAGCAGCCGTAGTAAGTTCGTGATATGGCTGCGCGACTTGCCGACCAGCCTGGCGACGGCCTCCTGGGTGTGGCTGAAGCGCTCGATCAGCTGGCGATAGCCGTCGGCCTCCTCGATCGCGTTCAGATCCTCGCGCTGGATATTTTCGATCAGCGCGATTTCGGCGGTGGCGTCGTCTCCGAGCTCGCGGACGATGGCCGGCATGTGGTGAAGCTGGGCGCGCTGGGCGGCGCGCCAGCGACGCTCGCCGGCGACGATTTCATAGCCGTCACCCGCCTGGCGCACGAGGATCGGCTGGAGGATGCCGCGCTCCGCGATCGAGTTGGCGAGTTCGGCCAGCGACGCTTCGTCGAAGCGCTTGCGCGGCTGCGACGGGTTGGCGCGGATTCGACCGACCTCAATTTCGCGCACGCCGTCGACAGAGGGCGGGGAGTCGCCGCGCGGCTTGACCGCCTCATCAATCAGCGCGCTGAGGCCGCGCCCGAGACCGCTCGGCTTCTTCATGCGGCCTCCGCGGTGGTCAATTTGGGCAGCCGGCCGACGATCTCGCGGGCGAGGCGGATATAGGCTTCCGAGCCCGAGCATTTGAGGTCGTAGATCAACGCCGGCAGGCCGTGGCTCGGGGCTTCCGACAGGCGCACGTTGCGCGGCACGACGGTGTCGAACACGGCGCGGCCGAGGCAGGCGCGGACATCCGCCGCGACCTGTTGCGACAGATTGTTGCGGCGATCGAACATGGTGAGGGCTACGCCAAGAATCGACAGTTCGGGGTTGAAGGCGACGCGGATGCGCTCGACCGTCTGGAGCAACTGGCTGAGGCCCTCGAGGGCGAAGAATTCGCACTGAAGCGGGACGAGCAGGTGGCGCGAGGCGACCAACGCGTTGACGGTCAGCAGGCCAAGCGACGGCGGACAATCTAGCAGGCACACGTCCCAGCGGCCCTGCGGCCCCTCGTCGAACGCCTGGATCAGGCGGTGCGTGCGGTCCTCGAGCCCGACCATCTCGACCTCGGCGCCCGACAGATCGACGGTGGCGGGGACGATGTCGAGCCCGGGGACGCGGGTCGCCACCGCGGCCTCGCCGAGGGCGACGGCGCCGAGCAGCACGTCGTAGCTCGACCATTTGCGATCGGCCTGGCCGACGCCGAGCCCGGTCGAGGCATTGCCCTGGGGATCAAGGTCGACCAGCAGCACTCGCCAGCCGATAGCGGCGAGCGCGGTGGCGAGGTTGATCGCCGTCGTGGTCTTGCCGACTCCCCCCTTCTGGTTGGCGATGGCGACGCGGATCATCTGTTTCCCCTCCGCCTGACATGCTGGGCGACGATGATCGCCGCCTCGTCACTGGTCAGGCTCTGCTCCAGCCGAAACACACCCTGCCACGCCGCTTGCGCCGCTGCCAGTTCTGATTGCGCGCTGCGACCCTTGGGCAGGATGAAAAGCGTCCCGCCGTGGACCAGGTGCGCCGTCATCGCGAACAATTGGCTGGCGGAGGCCACGGCCCGAGCGGTGACGTAATCGAAGCGCCCGGTAAGCGCCGAGGCCTTGGAGCGGGCAATGGTGACGTGGCCCAGGCCGAGCGCCTGCTTGATCGTTTCGAGGAAGTCGGCGCGGAGGCGGCGGGGCTCGGCGAGGGTGATCGGGTCGTCGCTCAGCAGGGCGAGGACGATCCCGGGAAAGCCCGCGCCCGAGCCGATGTCGAGCCACCGTCCCGGCTTTGAGCGAAAGCGAAAGAGCTGCGCGCTGTCTTCGACGTGGCGCGCCCAGATGTCGCGAATCGATGCGGGAGCGACCAGGTTCTGGCGCTCGTTCTCTGCCACCACCAGGGCGACAAACTGTTCGAGGCGTTCCGATGTTTCACGTGGAACATCCATGGTCTGCGTCAGCATCCCGGCGTGGCGATGGAGAAGTGCAAGGCGGCGAGTGCCGCTGGCGTCACCCCCGGAATTCGCGACGCCTGGTCAAGCGTTTCGGGCGAGGCGGCGGAGAGGCGCTCGATCATTTCGAGCGACAGTCCGGGCACCCGCGCGAAGTCCGTATCGACCGGGAGACGCAAGCGCCGATCCTTCTCACGCCGGGCAATGTCGACCTGCTGACGCACAACGTAGGGCGCATATTGCGCATCCTCTATCGCTTCATCCGTCGCGGCCCCTGGCGAGATGTTAGCCCGCACGGCTTCGGTGAGTGCGGGCTGGAGCAGCCATTCCGACAGCGCGCGCGGTGGCCCGGAAGCGCCAACCGAGGCGGCGGGGACGACCTCCGCCAAGGCCAGGGCCACTCGGTCCAGCGCATCGAGGTGATGGCGCGTGCGGGCAAGTTGGTCCTCGTCGAGCAAGCCAAGCCGGATCGCACCGCGGGCAAGACGCGCCACCGCATTGTCGGCGCGGAGATAAAGCCGGTGCTCGGCGCGCGCGGTCAGCATGCGATAGGGCTCGCTGACCCCCTGCAAGGTGAGGTCGTCGACCAGCACGCCTAGATAACTGGTGGAGCGATCGACGACGAGCGGTTCGAGGCCGAGCGCCAGCGCGGCGGCGTTGGCGCCCGCCAGCAGCCCTTGCGCGGCGGCCTCCTCGTAACCGGTGGTGCCATTGATCTGCCCGGCGAGGAACAGCCCGGCGATGTCGCGGTGCTCGAGCGAGGAGCGCAGCCGGCGTGGGTCGGCAGAAGCATATTCGACGGCGTAGCCAGGACGGGTGATGCGGGCGCGTTCCAGGCCGGGGACGGTCGCCAGCATCGCTTGCTGGACGTCGGTCGGCAGCGAGGTGGAAATGCCGTTGGGGTAGACGGTGACGTCATCGAGGCCTTCGGGCTCGAGGAAGATCTGGTGGCCGTCACGATCGCCGAAGCGCACCACCTTGTCCTCGATCGACGGGCAGTAGCGCGGGCCGCGCCCGGCGATATCGCCCGCGAACAGGGGCGAGCGCGACAGGCCAAAGCGGATGACGTCATGCGTGGCGGACGTCGTCCGGGTGATGGCGCAGGCCAGTTGCGGCAAAGGCGCGGGGTTGGGCGCCAGCGCCAGCGTCCAAGGCTGCGCGTCGCTGGGTTGCGGCACAAGGCGCGCCCAATCGATCGTCCGGCCGTCGAGCCGGGGCGGCGTGCCGGTCTTGAGTGTGCCGTCGGCCAGACCGGCCTCGCGCAGTTGGTCAGCGAGGCGCGAGGCGCTCGCGCCGCCGTCGCGGCCGCCGCGCCACCGTTCCGCGCCGCGATACAAGGTGGCCCCTAGGAATGTACCGGTGGCAAGCACAATGGCGCCCGCCCGGATGATCGAGCCATCGGCGAGCACGACGCCCGTCACGCGCCCGTTCGTCAGTTCAAGCGCAGCGGCTTCGCCTTCGATGATTCCAACACGCGCCGCCTCGACCTCCGCCCTCACCGCAGCAGCAAAGCGGCGGCGATCGGCCTGGACCCGTGGACCCCGCACCGCCGCGCCCTTGGTGGCGTTGAGCATTCGGCGGTGAATCGCGGCGCGGTCGGCGGCGCGGGCCATGATCCCGCCCAAGGCGTCAACTTCGCGCACAAGATGGCCCTTGCCGACACCGCCGACCGATGGGTTGCACGACATTTGCCCGATATCGGATGTAGCGAAGGTTAGGATCGCCACGCGGGCGCCTCGGCGCGCGGCGGCGCACGCCGCCTCGACACCGCTGTGACCTCCACCAATGACGAGTACGTCGACCATCCGCGGGCGCTACCGCAGCAGGGGCGAATCGTCAAAACGTTCCACGTGGAACATCACTTGCCGAGGCAAAATCGGGCGAACAAGGCGTCGAGCACGGCGTCGACCGACGACAGGCCCGTAACCTGATCGATCGCTTCGCGGGCGTAACGAAGTTCCTCAGCGGCTAGGAGCGGCGTCCCTTGCTGACGAGCAGCCTCAATAGCACTTAGCAGCGTCGAAACGAGGCCAGCCTCGCGCTCGGTCAGGCTGAGCTGGCGCGGCGCGGGGATGAGGGCTGCAGCGACGTCGGCGATTTCCCGAGTCAGGCGGTCAAGCCCGTCGCCAGTGAGGGCGCTGACGGCCAGCTGGCGGGGATCGGGCGCGGGTGCCAGATCGGCCTTGGCGTGGATCAGGAGGAGGCGCGGGTGGGGCGGCGCCTCGGCGGGCGGGCCGAGCCAGAGCAGCACGTCGGCGCGCTCAAGCTCCTGTTCGGCGCGGGCAACGCCGAGCTGCTCGACCAGGTCGGCGGACTCGCGCAAGCCGGCGGTATCGACCAGCAACAGCGGCAGTCCGTCGATCGCCAGCGGCACCTCGACCGAATCGCGGGTAGTGCCGGGAATGGCCGTCACGATGGCTCGCTCGCTCTTGCTCAACGCGTTGAGAAGACTTGACTTTCCAGCATTCGGTGGCCCGGCGAAGACGATCCTGACGCCCTCCCGAAGCGGCTCGACCCGGGGCGAGGCGAGCAACGCGCGAACCTCGCCGGCGAGGCGGTCGAGCCCGTCGGCGAGCGACGGGGCGACGACGCCATCCTCCTCGTCGGGATAATCGATCGCCACTTCAGCCGCGGCCGACAAATCGAGCAAGCGGGTGCGCCAATCCGCGAGCAGGTCGCGCAATTGTCCACCGGCGCGGGCCTGGGCGGCGCGGCGCTGGAGTTCCGTCTCGGCGGCGAGCAAATCGGCCAGCCCTTCGGCTTCGGTCAGGTCGATCCGCCCCGAGGCAAGCGCGCGGCGGGTGAATTCGCCGGGTTCGGCGAGGCGGATGCCGGGCTGGGCGAGCAATGCGCGCAGCACCGCCTCGACTACCGCCCGGCCGCCGTGGCAGTGCAATTCGACGACGTCCTCGCCGGTGACGCTGGCGGGTGCGGGAAAGTGGAGGATCAAGGCGGAGTCGAGGGTATCGCCGGTGGCGGGGTCGACGAGGGTGCGGAGCGCGGCCTGGCGAGGCGGCGGGAGCGCGCCGGCCAGCGCCGTTGCCGCCGCGGGCGCCTGAGGGCCGCTCAGCCTGACGACCGCGATCGCCGCCGGCGGCCGCCCGCTCGACAGCGCGACGATCGTCGTCGCCGCCGGCGTCACACGATCAGCGGCGCGACGTCGTGCCAGCCTTCCCAGATCATCTTGCCGGCGACCCACACGATCACCACCAGCCCGACGTAGGCGATCCAGCGGTAGCGCTCGATGTAGCGGGCGATGAAATTCGCCGCGATCCCCATCAGGAGGACCGACAGGACCAGCCCGAACACCAGGATGTGCGGATGCTCCTTGGCCGCCCCGGCGACGGCGAGGACATTGTCGAGGCTCATGCTGACGTCGGCCAAGGCGACTCCCCAGGCGGCGGCGGCGAAGCTTTTCGCGGGTTTGAGGCCGCTATGTTCGTCGCCCAGCAGCTCGGGACTACCCTTGCTCTCGCCCTGGTGGCGAAGCTCGCGCCACATCTTCCACGCCACCCACAGGAGGAGAATGCCGCCCGCGAGGATCAGCCCGACGAGCTGGAGCAACTGGCTGACGGCGAGGGCGAAGACGATGCGCAGCACCAGCGCGGCGAGCACGCCGATGAGGATGACCTTCTTGCGCTGGTCGGCGGGGAGGCCCGCGGCGAGCGCGCCGACGACGATCGCATTGTCCCCGGCCAGGACGATGTCGATGACGAGGATTTCGAAGAAGACCGCAATGGCGTCGGGGCTGAGCAGCGAGGAGAAGTCCATGCCCGCGCCCTAGCCGAGTCCGAGGACGCTCCTCAACCCCAGGATATGCTCGCCCCCCATCCAGCCCTCATAGATCATGGTCGCCGCGATGTAGAGAATCACGGCGAGCCCGATGTAGTTGATCCAGTGGAAGCGCTGGATGAGCCGCGCCACATAATTGGCGGCCAGCCCCATGATCAGCACCGACACGGTCAGGCCGACGAACAGCAAGGCCGGATTCTCGCGCGCGATCGAGGCGACCAGCAGGACGTTGTCGAGGCTCATCGAGAGGTCGGCGATGGTGATCTGGATCGCCGCCTGGAGCAGGGTCTTGGACGCCGGCGGGCCCTCGATCGCGGGCGTGTCGGGATCGTCGGCGACGACCGGCGCGAACGGGCGCAGCTCGCGGAACATGTTGTAGGCGACCCACAGCAGCAGCAGGCCACCGGCGAACACCAGGCCGGTGATCTTGAGCAATTGCGTCGCGAGGACGGCGAAGGTGATGAGGAACACCAACGCCATGCCGACGCCGAACAGCAGGACCTTCTTGCGGTCCTTTTCAGGCAGGCCCGAGGCGAGCGACCCCATGATGACGACATTGTCGCCGGCCATGGTCAGGTCGCCGACGATGATCTGCCCGAGGCCGGCGAGTCCGGCGGGAGTGAAGATGGCGGCGAAATTGAACATCTGCGGGGCTCCGCACCGGCGCCGAACCCACCACGCATGAAGCGTGGCGGATTTGCCGCCTCAGCTCTACTGATTCATGCTGGCGAAGAAGTCCTCGTTGGACTTGGCGTCCTTCATCTTGTCGAGGAGGAACTGCATCGCGTCGATCGTGCCCATCTGCATGAGGATGCGGCGCAGCACCCACATCTTGCTGAGGGTCGCCGGGTCGACCAGCAATTCTTCCTTGCGGGTGCCGGACTTGCCGACGTCGAGGCTGGGGAAGATGCGCTTGTCGCTGACCTTGCGGTCGAGCACGATTTCCGAATTGCCGGTGCCCTTGAACTCTTCGAAGATGACCTCGTCCATCTTGGAGCCGGTATCGATCAGCGCGGTCGCGATGATCGACAGCGATCCGCCTTCCTCGATGTTGCGCGCGGCGCCGAAGAAGCGCTTCGGCCGCTGCAGCGCATTGGCGTCGACGCCGCCGGTCAGCACCTTGCCCGACGACGGCACCACGGTGTTGTAGGCACGGCCAAGGCGCGTGATCGAATCCAAGAGGATGACGACATCCTTCTTGTGCTCGACCAGGCGCTTGGCTTTCTCGATCACCATTTCGGCGACCTGGACGTGGCGCGAGGCGGGTTCGTCGAAGGTCGAGGAGATGACCTCGCCCTTCACGCTGCGCTGCATGTCGGTGACTTCCTCGGGGCGCTCGTCGATCAACAGGACGATCAGGAACACCTCGGGATGGTTGTCGGTAATGGCGCGGGCGATGTTCTGCAGCAGCACGGTCTTGCCGGTGCGCGGCGGGGCGACGATCAGCGCGCGCTGGCCCTTGCCCTGCGGACTGACGATGTCGATGACGCGGGCCGATTTGTCCTTCTGGGTCGGGTCGGCGCTGTCGAGGGTCAGCTTGCTGTCGGGATAGAGCGGGGTCAAATTGTCGAAATTGACCCGGTGACGGACGGCGTCGGGCTCGTCGAAGTTGATCTGGGTGATGCGGGTCAGCGCGAAATAGCGCTCGCCGTCCTTGGGCCCGCGGATCTCGCCTTCGCAGGTGTCGCCGGTACGCAGGCCGAACTTGCGGACCAGGCTGGGCTGAACATAGATGTCGTCGGGGCCGGCGAGGTAATTGGCTTCGGGGCTGCGCAGGAAGCCGAATCCGTCGTTGAGCACCTCGATCGTCCCCATGCCCATGATCTCGGCGCCGCTTTCGGCGCGGACCTTGAGGATTCCGAACATCAGATCCTGCTTGCGCAGCGTCGAGGCGCCCTCGATGCCCATCTCCTCGGCCATGGCGACCAGTTCGACGGGGGATTTCTGCTTGAGGTCTTTGAGGTGCATCGATGCTCTCGAACGAAAGGAAAAGAAGTTCACGCGCGGCAGGACGCCGGGGACAGGACGGCAAGGATGCAGCGTGAAACGTGCAGCCGTCTTGGCTGAGCGCTTAG
>JBDSRV010000011.1:0-8442 GCA_039929125.1 Sphingomicrobium sp. | reverse complement strand
ATCGACGCGCGGATCCACCACATCGCGTAGGTGGCGAGGCGGAAGCCGCGTTCGGGCTCGAACTTCTTGACGCCCTGCATCAGACCGATGTTGCCTTCGCTGATCAGCTCGCTGACCGGCAGGCCATAGCCGCGATAGCCCATGGCGATCTTGGCCACGAGGCGCAGGTGCGAATTGACCAGCTGCGCGGCGGCGTCGGTGTCGCCATGCTCGCGCCAGCGCTTGGCCAGCATATATTCGTCCTCGGGGGCGAGGATTGGGAATTTCTTGATCTCGGTGAGGTAGCGGTTGAGCCCCGCCTCCCCGCCGGAAGCGGGTATCGACACCAGCCCCTTGGGCCGGCCGCCTGCCTTCGCTCCACTTGCCTTCGCCATGATCTCATTCACTCCCTGGCCGGGCGGTCGGTCGCCGTCCCTAGCCGCTATGATCTTATACACCAAGCGCGCTGAACAGTTCCTGCATATCCGCCGGAAGGGCGCTGTCGAACGACAAACGGGCTTTTGTCACCGGATGGACGAAGCCCAGATGGGCCGCGTGCAACGCCTGCCGCTGGAAGCCGAGGCGCAGAAGCAGCTCACGCTGTCGCTGCTTCGGCGCCCTGCCATATACGGGATCGCCGAGCAAAGGATGCCCGATCGACGCCATATGGACCCGCACCTGGTGGGTCCGCCCGGTTTCCAGGCGGCACTCGACCAGCGCCGCATCGCGCAAAGGCTGTTCGACTTTCCAATGGGTTACGGCGCGTCTTCCTTTTGATGCCTCAACAATCGCGATCTTCTTGCGATCGTGCGTCGAGCGGGCGAGGGGGGCGTCGACCGTGCCTTGCAGCAGCCGCGGCACGCCCGATACCAAGGCCTTGTAGCGGCGGTCGATGATGTGGTCGTGGAATTGGCGGGCGAGGCCTTCGTGCGCCGGGTCGGTCTTGGCCACCACCAGCAGCCCCGACGTGTCCTTGTCGATGCGGTGGACGATGCCGGGACGCGCGACCCCGCCGATGCCGCTCAGCGACCCGCCGCAATGGTGGAGCAAGGCGTTGACCAATGTGCCGTCGAAATTGCCCGCGGCGGGGTGAACGACCAGCCCGGCCGGCTTGTCGACGACGAGCAGATGCGCGTCCTCGAACACGATCGTCAGCGGGATGTCCTGGGCCTCGTTATGGGCCGGGGTCAGGGCGGGGATGACCAGTGTGAAGGCCTCGTCGCCCTTCACCTTGGTCGCCGGGTCGCGCAGCAATGTTCCCGAAGGGTCGGTCAAGGCGCCGGAGCGCACCAGCGCCTTCAACCGCTCGCGCGACAGGGTCGGCACCGCGTCGGCCAGCGCGCGGTCGAGCCGCCAGCCGGCGTGGGCGGGCGCCAGCGCCACCGATATTGTCGACTGTTCCCCCATCAGCCGCGCGATATGGGATGGCGGCGGAGGCGCTTCAAGCGCCGCCACCCTTGCCTCAGGTTGGACTTCCTTGCATCAGGCGGACGATGAACGCGACCGACCTTGCCAGCCTTTTATGCAGCCGCCTGTGCCACGACCTGCTGTCGCCGGTCGGCGCGCTCAACAACGGCCTCGAACTGCTGGCCGACGAGCAGGATCCGACGATGCGCGAGCGGTGCATGGAATTGCTCGCCGAAAGCGCACAGGCGAGCGCCAACAAGCTGAAATTCTTCCGCCTCGCGTTCGGCGCCGCCGGCGGCTTCGGTGACGAGATCAACACCCGCGAGGCGCACGCCGCGCTGAGCGGGCTGTACGGCGCGGAAAAGCGCATCGAGCTGGGCTGGATCGTCGCCGACGACAAATTGCCCAAGGGCGCGATCAAATTGCTGCTGAACCTGGCGATGATCGCCGGCGACGCTTTGGTTCGCGGCGGCCGGCTCGACGTCGGCGCCGAACGCAGCGACAAGGGCGCGCTGGAGCTGGTCATCCGCGCCGAGGGGCCGCGCATCCTGCTCGACCCCAAGCTGCGCGAGACGATCGCCCGGGGCGAGGCCGACGGCGGTGTCGAGCCGCGCGCCGCCGGTGCATGGCTGGCGCACAGCCTGGCGGCGGAAGCCGGCGGCACGATCCAGCTCAGCGATCCGGCCGACGAAGTGCTGCTGATCGGCGTCACGCTCCCCGCCCGGCGCTGACGCGCCCCCGCGTCACGGATAACGGCGCGTTAACACCTTGGCTCCATAGAGGCTGTCGAACGATAGCGCGGGGCCAGCCAAGCCAATGGACGATCTGATTGCCGATTTCGTGGCCGAGTGCCGGGAAATGCTCGAATCGCTGGGCGGCGAAATCGTCGCGTGGGAAGCAAGCCCCGACGACCGCGCCCGCCTGGATAGCATCTTCCGCTTCGTCCACACCGTGAAGGGCAATTGCGGCTTCTTCGAATTTCCGCGCCTGGAAGCGCTCAGCCACGCCGCCGAGGATGCGCTGGCCGATTGCCGCGCCGGGCGCCGCTCGCCCGATCCGTCGCTGGTCAGCGCCGTGCTCGCGGTCATCGACCGCATCGGCGAAATGGTCGCCGCGATCGACGCCGGTGAGGAATTCCCCGCCGGCGACGACAGTTTGCTGATCGACGCGCTGGCCGCTGGCGCCGAACCGGTCGCCGCCCAGCCCGCCGCCGCGCCATTGGGCGACGCCAACGCCAAGGGCCTCGCCAACGCCACCCCGCGCACCATCCGCCTGTCGGTCGAACTGCTCGACCGGGTGATGTCGGGCGTCAGCGACATGGTGCTCGCCCGCAACGAACTCGCCCGCCGCCTGCGCGAGGCGCCCGGCGACGTCGCCGTCGACGGCGCGTTCGAGCGATTGTCGGGCATCATCGCCGAAATGCGTGACGCCATCACCCGCACCCGCATGCAGCGGATCGAGAATCTGTTCGTCGCCTTGCCGCGCATGGTTCGCGACCTGTCGAGCGAGCTCAACAAGCAGGTGCTGGTCGACATCGAGGGCGGCGACGTCGAGCTCGATCGCGAAATGATCGAGATGATCCGCGATCCCTTGACCCACATCATCCGCAACGCGGTCGACCATGGCATCGAGCCGCCGGCCGATCGCCTGAAGGCGGGCAAGCGCGAAATCGGCATCCTTGCCGTGTCGGCGCGCCAGTCGGGCAACCAGATCCTCATCGACATCGTCGACGACGGCAAGGGCATCGACGGCAACCGGCTGGTCGAGAAAGCCGTCGCCAGTGGCCTGATGACCAAGGAAGAGGCCGCCGCACTGTCGCCGCGCGAAAAACTCGCCTTGATCTTCGAAGCCGGCCTGTCGACCGCCCAGTCGGTCACCGCCATTTCCGGGCGCGGCGTCGGCATGGACGTCGTCCGCTCCAACGTCGAGCGCATCGGCGGCGTGGTCGAGGTCGATTCGACCCCCGGCAAGGGCACCCGCATGACCCTGCGCGTGCCGCTCACGTTGACCATCATCCCGGCGCTGACGGTGTCGATCGGCAGCCAGCATTTCGCCATCCCTCGCGCCGCGATCGAGGAGATCGTCCGCGCCAACGGCACCTCGGTCACGCTCGAGCACATCGGCGGGTCGGGCATCGCCACCATCCGCGGCCGCCGCGTCCCGCAGATCGCGCTCGCCGACGTGCTCGGCCTCGACAGCGCGCTGACCGACGAGGAGCGCACCCTGGTGGTGCTCAAGCCCGCCGGCGGCGACGTCTTCGCGCTCGCCGTCGACCGCATCCACGATCATGAGGAACTGGTGGTCAAGCCGGCCGCCCCCGCGGTCATGGCCACCGGCCTTTACGCCGGCACCACGCTGGCCGACGACGGCAGCCCGATCCTGCTGTTCGATCCGGCCGGCCTGGCCGCGGTCGGCGGCATCCGCTTCGAAGTCCAGGAGCGCACCGCGCGCGTGGTCGATGGCGACAAGGCGGTCGTCGATCCCGACGTCGCCGTCCTGCTGTTCCGCGGCCTCGACGGCGCCCGCCGCGCGCTGCGCCTCGGCGTCGTCGACCGCATCGAGGAAGTCCCTGCGACAAGCGTCCGCCACGGCGCCGGGCAACTGCGCGTCCAGCTTGGCGAGGCGATCCTGCCGCTGGCCGGGGTCGGCCCGGGAGAGGAAGCCCAATTCGGCGACAAGGTCCGCGTCTTCCGCCTCAACGACGGCGCGTGCGAGATCGGCTATGCCTTCGCCGAAGTCATCGACCTGATGACCATCGACCATGACGTCATCCCCGCCGGAAGCCCCGGCCAGGTCGCCGGGGTCACGCTGATCGGCGGCGAGCCGGCCGAACTGATCGACGCCCACTGGCTGTTCGCCGAGCATCTTGGCGCCGCCGCGCGCCCGGCGGTGCAACTGGTGTGCCGCCTGCCGTCCGACGATGCGTGGATGCAGAACATGCTGCGCCCGATCGTCGAGGCCGCCGGCTACGTCGTCATCGGCGACGGCGACGAGCTGCCCGCCGACCTCGTCATCACCAGCGATTCCGCGCCGCCGTCCGCTCCGGCCGAGGGCGGGCGCGTGCTGCGCCTGTCGGCCGACCCCGACGCCGCCGACGGCAAGGACAGCATTTATCGATACGACCGCGCCGGGCTGCTCATCGCGCTCAAGTCCGCGGGCGCGGGGAGGGCGGCCTGATGAACGAATTGTTGCTGATCGTGACCATTGCCGGCAGCCGCGTCGCGCTGTCCGCCGACCAGGTTGAAAGCGTCGTCGAGCTCGACACGCTGATCCCGGTGCCGCGCGCGCCGGCCCACCTCGCCGGCCTGTCGGCGCTGCGCAGCCGGGTGCTGACGGTGATCGACTGCAAGCGCAGCCTTGAGCTTGGCACGACCGAGGTCAACGCCAAGTCGGGCCTGCGCGAAGCCGCCGTGGTCGAACTCGACAGCCACCATTTCGCGCTGACCGTCGACGCGGTCGAGGACGTCGTCGAGGCTTTGTCCGATCCGGCGCCGGTGCGCGCGGCGATGGGGCCGGGCTGGGAACGGGTTTCGCGCGGGATGGTCGAGACCGAAGAGGGGCCGCTGCTGCTGGTCGATGTCGCCGCGCTGATCGCCGGCCCGCCCGCCGATCGAATTGCCGCCGCCGCTTAAGCCCTTGGTTACCACTGGCCGCTACACAGGCCATCGAACGCGTGAATGGGAAGCCCACCTCATGAAGACCTGCCTGATCGTCGATGACAGCAAGGTGATCCGCAAGGTCGCCCGTCACATCCTTGAGACGCTGGAATTCCAGGTCGAGGAGGCGGGTGACGGCCGCGAAGCGCTCGACCGCTGCGAAGCCAACATGCCCGACGTCGTCCTGCTCGACTGGAACATGCCGGTGATGAGCGGGATGGAGTTTTTGAAATTGCTCCGCCAGCGCGGCCATTCGGACCAGCCCAAGGTGGTGTTCTGCACGACCGAGAACGACATGGCGCACATCCGCGCCGCGCTCGAGGCGGGGGCTGACGAATATGTCATGAAGCCGTTCGACCGCGAAACGCTGCATATCAAGCTTCAGCTCGTCGGCGTAGCTTAAGCCGCCGCGATGAAGGGCGCGCTCGCCTCTTCGCGGAACGCCGGGTCGGCGGTTCGGCGGCCGATAAAGCTGATGATCGTCGACGATTCGATGGTTGCCCGCGCGGTCCTGTCGCGGATGATCGCGATCGACCTGGCGTTCGAAATCGCCGCCGTCGCCGGGACCGCCGAAGACGCTATCGAAGCACTCGGCCAGGTCCGCGTCGACATCATCCTGCTCGACCTTGAAATGCCCGGCGCCGGCGGTCTCAAATCGATCCCGGGCATCCTCGACGCCGCCAATGGCGCCAAGGTGCTGATCGTTTCGTCGCTCGCCGAAGAGGGCGCCGAGGACACCGTCGCCGCGCTCGCGCTGGGCGCCGCCGACACCTTGCCCAAGCCCGGCACCGGCCGCTTCAACGGCCGCTTCTCCGAAATCCTGCTGAGCAAGCTGCGCGCGCTCGGATATGCCAGCCACAGCCCGGCGCGGCGCGCCATCGCCGCGCCGCCGGCCGTCTCGACGTCGTCGCGGCGCCCCGGCCTGATCGCGCTGCGCTCGATGCCCGACGCGCCGCTCGAATTGCTCGCCATCGGCGCCTCGACCGGCGGCATCCACGCGCTCGGCGCCTTGTTCGAGAATCTGCCGAAGAAGATCGGCGTCCCGATCCTCGTCACCCAGCATCTGCCGGCGCCGTTCATGCCGGTGTTCGCGCGCCAGCTCGGCAACACCGCCGGCCGCACCGCGACCGTCGCCGAAGACGGCATGCGGCTGGTCAATGACGCCATCTTCATCGCCCCGGGCGACGCCCATCTGACCCTCGACCGCTATGGCGACAAGCTCGTCATCCGCCTTGCCACGCACCGCTCGGTCTCGGGCTGCCTGCCATCGGTCGACCCGATGTTCGCCTCGATCGGCGCCTTGCTCGGGCCGGGCGCGCTCGGCGTCGTGCTGACCGGCATGGGCCGCGACGGCACCGAGGGCGCGGCCAAGCTCGTCGCCTGCGGCGGCGCGGTCATCGCCCAGGACGAAGCCAGCTCCGCGGTGTGGGGCATGCCGCGCGCGGTGGCGGAGGCGGGGCTCGCCTGCGCCGTATTGCCGCCGGCCCGAATCGCCCAATGTATCGCGTCCCGCGCCGAGGAGGCTTCGTGCAGGTAAGCGACAGTTCGAGCCGGATCCTCGCCGGCCTCCTCGAAGCCCGCACCGGACAGCAGCTGACGATGAGCCGTCGCTGGCGCATCGAGACGGCGTTGTCGTCACTGCTGCGCGAGCGCGCCATCGCCACCCTCGACGAGCTCATCACCATCCTCGTCATGGGCAAGGAGCCGAGCCTGTCGCAGCGGGTGGTCGAGGCCCTGCTCAACAACGAAACCTATTTCTTCCGCGACCGCTCGCCGTTCGACCAGCTGAGCCAGACCGTCCTGCCGCGCCTCGCCGAAAAGCGCGGTGCCTCGAAGCGGCTGAGGATCTGGTCGGCGGGCTGCTCGACCGGGCAGGAAGCTTATTCGATGGCGATGCTGTTCGCCGAGGATCCCGGCCGCTGGGCCGGCTGGTCGATCGATATCCTCGCCACGGATGTCAGCCAAGGCGTGATCGACCGCGCCCGGCTCGGCACTTATACGCAGTTCGAAGTCCAGCGCGGGCTCGGCATCAACCAGATGATCCGCTGGTTCGAGGAAACCGATTCGGGCTGGCGCGCCGCAGAACCCTTGCGCAAGTCGGTCCGGTTCCAGCTTCACAATCTGCTCGACGCGCCGCCCGCGCCGGGCGAGGGCCAGTTCGACATCATCCTGTGCCGCAACGTCCTGCTCTACCTCAACGCCGACAAGAAACGGCTGGCCTTCGACCGGCTGGCGTCGGCGCTGGCGCCCGACGGCATGCTGATGCTCGGCGCCGGGGAGACCGTCATCGGCCAGACCGACCGGTTGGTCGCCGACCGCGAATGGCGCGGCCTTTACCGCATCGAGAAGCGCGGCCCCGCGCCGGAGGCCGAACGCCGCGCCGTCGCCGGCTAGGGCTTGACCCTTGCCCTTGCGGGGTTAGCGATGCGGAGCATGACCGCGCTCGACCGTCCTTCGCCCAATTACGACGAGCGCAAGCTGCCGGTGTCGATGATCGTCCTCCATTACACCGGCATGCCCGATGCCGAGGGCGCGCTCGCCCGGATGACCAGCCCCGAAGCCAAGGTGTCGGCCCATTATTGCGTGCTGGAGGACGGCAGCGTGCTCCGCCTGGTCGACGAGGAGCAGCGCGCCTGGCACGCCGGCAAAAGCTATTGGCGCGGCGTCACCGACGTCAATTCGGCCAGCGTCGGGATCGAGATCGTCAACCCCGGCCACGAATTCGGCTATCGCCCGTTCCCCGACGAGCAGGTCGCGGCGCTGATCCCGCTGATCGCCGACATCAAGGGCCGTCACGGCATCAGCCGCGGCAATATCGTCGGCCATTCGGACATCGCCCCGGCGCGGAAAGACGATCCCGGCGAGCTGTTCCCGTGGTGGGAACTGGCCAAGCGCCGCCTCGCCTTGCCCAGCCCGAGCCGTAATCTGATGGACCCCTACTGGACCGACGCCGGCTTCCTCCTTGCGCTCGAGCGCTTCGGCTATGACGTCAGCGACGGTCAGAAAGCGACTATCGCCTTCCAGCGCCGCTTCCGCCCCGACCTGATCGACGGCATCGTCGACGGCGAATGCCGCGCCAAATTGCTGGCGCTATTGCTGCCGCGCCCGCAATAGCGGACGTTCCGCTTTCGACCCATTGCGGACATTAGCGCTTCGGGCTTGCTTTCGATTTCTTACTTCGATCTGCGCTCGGGAGCCTAGGTCGAGCTAGGCGCCGCTTCAGTGCGACGAGTTCCTCTGCCTCCAACTCTTCGATCCCAGCTAGTTCCTTGCTGGCGTGTTCCTCCGAGCGCAGCAGTTCATCGATCTTCGCATGCATCGCAATGTCACGGTTGCGGTCGTCGTCGTCGCGCAGCTTTTGCCGGTTGAGCACCATCTGCGTGAGCGTGATCGCAAGGAT
>JBDSRV010000010.1:0-6002 GCA_039929125.1 Sphingomicrobium sp. | reverse complement strand
AGCAGGTTGCGCTCGTGGTCGCTGAGCTTCTGCGCCCAGTCGCGGCAATCCTCGCCGAGGGGAACCTCCTCGGGCATCCAGTGGATCTGCTGCTGGCGCTTCCAGAAATCGAACGCCCAGGGGTATTCGAACGGCTTGTACTGCTTGCGGGCTTCGAGAAGGGGCATGGGTCGTCTCCGTCAGATGCGGGTCGCGCGCGGCGCGGGAAGGGTGAGCGAGGCGGTCATTTCCAGAACCAGCGCGGCTGGCCGGGGCGGGCCTTGCGGCCGCGCGCCCGAAACATCTGGATGTACATGAACAGGCCTGAACCGGCGAGGAACAGCAAAGCGAGGCCGGTGACCAGGCTGACCAGCTGCCCGATGAGGCCGAAGCTTTCGCCCGAGTGCAAATCAGTGACGAAGTGGACGAACTGGCGGGCCGGCGACTGCGGCGGGCGCGGGGCCTCGGGCGCTGCCGGGGCGGCGGGCGCGGCCTGGGCGGGGCGCGGCTCGCTGCTGGCGTAGAGGCGCGAGGCCTGGGTGACGACCCCGGTCAGCGCGGTCCACAGGATGAAGATGCCGGCGATCGTGGCCAGCCAGCGATGGTATTTACGCATGAACCGGCTCCGCTGCTGCGCCCGACAGGCCGATGGCGAAGATGGCGAGGAAGATCCCGAGCGCGAGCGCCATCATGCCGGCGATGCGCCGCGCCACCACCGCCGCCTCGCTCCCGCCGCGGCGGGTAAGCAGCACGGCCCCGATCGCGAACGCGACCAGCGCAACGCCGAGCATGAGGAGGTTGGCGGGGGTCATTGGTAGCTGCCCTCCCGCTTGTAGGGAGGGGGCGTATCGTCAGCGCTTGCTGCCGATGGCAACGAAAGGTTCTTCTCAGCCGCAGACGCGGCTGGCCCCCCACCGGCCTCCCCCACGAGGGGGGAGGAGGAAAGGGCACGCTCTTCGACGATCACTGACACGCCAGGCATTCGTCGTAATCGGTCGTCGGCAGCTCGTACTTGGCCGGCTCGGCGGTGTTGTCGGCTTCGACGCCGCCGGCGAAGCCCGCGCGCTGGACGCTCTTGGAGCGGAGGTAATAAAGCGACTTGATGCCCAGTTCCCACGCGCGGAAGTGGAGCATGGCGAGGTCCCATTTGTCGACGTCGGCGGGGATGAACAGGTTCAAACTCGTCGCCTGGTCGATGAACGGCGTGCGGTCGGCGGCGAGCTCGATCAGCCAGCGCTGGTCGATCTCGAACGAGGTCTTGAACGTGTCCTTTTCCTCGGGGGTGAGGAAATCGAGGTGTTGGACGCTGCCGCCCTGCTCGAGGATCGAGTTCCACACCGCCGCGCTGTCCTTGGACTTGGCGGCGAGCACCCGCTCGAGGTGCGGGTTCTTGATCGAGAAGCTGCCCGACAGCGTCTTGTGGGTGTAGATGTTGGCCGGGATCGGCTCGATGCACGCCGAGGTGCCGCCGCAAATGATCGAGATCGACGCGGTCGGCGCGATCGCCATCTTGCAGCTGAAGCGCTCCATCACGCCCATGTCGGCGGCGTCGGGGCAGGGCCCGCGCTCCTGCGCCAGCATCATCGAGGCTTCGTCGACCTGGGCGCGGACGTGTTTGAAGATCTTCATGTTCCACGACTTGGCCATGGCGCCTTCGAACGGCAGGCTGCGCGCCTGGAGGAAGCTGTGGAAGCCCATCACGCCCAATCCGACCGAGCGTTCGCGTTCGGCCGAATATTTGGCGCGGGCCATCTCGTCGGGGGCGCGGGCGATGTAGTCGCTCAGCACATTGTCTAGGAAGCGCATGACATCCTCGATGAACATCTTGTCGCCGTTCCACTCGTCCCACGTCTCGAGGTTCAAGCTCGACAGGCAGCACACTGCGGTGCGCTCGGCGCCGAGGTGGTCCTTGCCGGTCGGCAGGGTGATTTCGCTGCACAGGTTCGACGTCGACACCTTGAGGCCGAGGTCGCGGTGATGCTTGGGCATCGAGCGGTTCACCTGGTCGATGAAGATGATGTACGGCTCGCCGGTGGCCAGGCGAGTCTCGACCAGTTTCTGGAACAGGCTGCGCGCATCGACCTTGCCGCGCTCGGTGCCGTCACGCGGGGATCGCAGGATGAACTCCTCGCCGGCGCGGACCGCCTCCATGAATTCGTCGGTGACGAGCACGCCATGGTGGAGGTTCAAGGCCTTGCGGTTGAAGTCGCCCGACGGTTTGCGGATCTCGAGGAATTCCTCGATCTCGGGGTGCGAGACGTCGAGGTAGACCGCGGCCGAGCCGCGCCGCAGCGAGCCCTGCGAAATCGCCAGCGTCAGCGAATCCATGACCCGCACGAACGGGATGATGCCGCTGGTCTTGCCGTTGAGGCCGACCGGCTCGCCAATGCCGCGCACCGCGCCCCAGTAGGTGCCGATGCCGCCGCCCTTCGACGCCAGCCAGACATTCTCGTTCCAGGTGCCGACGATGCCGTCGAGGCTGTCGCTGACCGAGTTCAGATAGCAGCTGATCGGCAGGCCGCGGCCGGTGCCGCCGTTGCTGAGCACCGGGGTGGCCGGCATGAACCACAAGCGGCTGATGTAATCGTAGACGCGCTGGGCGTGGGCCTGGTCATCGGCGTAGGCCGAGGCGACGCGCGCGAACAGGTCCTGATAGCCTTCGCCCGGCAGCAGATAGCGGTCGTTCAATGTCTCCTTGCCGAAATCGGTGAGGAGCGCGTCGCGGCTGGTGTCGGTGACGACATCGAACGCGCGGCTGTCGATCGTCTTGCTGGTGCGGCCCTTGGCCGACGCGGCAACCGCCACATCGTCGCTGGCAACGTCGCCCGAGCTTGAAAAGTCCATGTTGTTTCCCCGTCCGTCCGGCCGTTCTGCGACGGCTTGTTCTTCAAATGTTCGACTCGGTGCCATGCGGCCAAGCCTAGCCCAATATCGGCTCCCGCGGTGGCTTTTCTGACGCTCGTCCCCGATATCCACAGGGCGCGCGCCGGGCCTCACTGAAGATAGTCATCTTCAGCCCCAACCACAACAAGTTGAGAGCGGGCCCCGCCGGAACACGACATATAGTGTCTAAACCGTTAAAAGACGCAAGCGGAAAATTTCAGCCCCGGGTCGATTTCGGGATTCGCCGAGGCGTTTGGGTCACGCCAGCGTCAGGGCACCATCACCGTCAGCGCGGCGGGAAAGATGCGGTAGTCGAGCGGGGGCGCGAGGTGGAGCGTTTCGCCGTCGCTCGACACCGTCAGGCGGTGGCGTCGGCTGGCGACGCTGAGCCGGGTGACGTCGTCGAGGCGGATCAGGTCCTGCGGGCGGCTGCGCCCGGCGAGCGCGCGGAGCATCGCCGCGAACAAGGCGAGGCGGCCCTGGCGCTTCATCACGACCACGCTGAGGCGGCCATCGTCGAGCCGGTCGCGGTAGCCGGCGCGCGGCATCTCCATGCGGTAATCGTTGTTGCCGACGAACAGCAAAGGCGTGTCGAGGGTCGCGGTCTCGGACTCGTTGACGGTCAGCGACAGGCGGTGGTGGCGGTAGCGCGCCAGCGTGCGCAGCCCGGCGACGATCATCGCCAGTTTCTTCGATCGGCCGAGGCGGTCCTGCTGGCCTTCGCGATCCTCGACCATCAACGGGTAGAGGCCGATCGCGCTATTGTTGACGAAGATCCGCCCGTTGAGGCTGGCGACGTCGATCCTGTGGGTGCGACCGGCGGCGATCACCGCCGCCGCGTCGTCGAGGTCGAACGAAATGCCGAGGTCGCGGGCAAGGTGGTTCAAGGTGCCCAGCGGCAGGATGCCCATGACGGTCTCGCTGCCGGCGATGGCCCCGGCGACCGCGCTCTGGGTGCCGTCGCCGCCGGCGGCAATGATCAGCGGCGCGCCGTCCTTGACCGCCGCCTTGGCCCGGTCGGCCAGCGCGGCGCCGTCGAGCAGCTCAACCTCGCCGTCGATGCCGGCCTTGGCCAGCGCCGCCGCGACTTTGTCACGCGCATCGTCGCCGGCGCTGCCGCCGCCCTTGTTGATCAGGACAATCGCTTTCATGCCCGCCGCAACGCGGCACCGCGCGGTTCGGGCTCAGGCGGCGGCTGTCACGCCCTGGCCTTGGTTGCCGCCGCCGCCGCCGCGGGCGGGCAGGCGCCGGTGCGCTTGGCAATCAAGTGACGGCTCAACTGGTAATCGCCGGTGCCGGCGAAGGTCGTGTTGCTGTTGACCACCGCTTCATAGCCGGTGTCGGTGACATTGCCGTCGGCGTTGGTGTAGACGATGCCCTTGCCCGGCCGGTCGCACTGATACTGGACCGACAGGCGGCCCGAACCCAGGTAGCTGGTGAGCACGGTGCATTTGTCGCCGGCCTCGATGAACATCGCCATGTCGGGCTTGCCGTCGGCGCCGACGCAGGCGTGGGCAACCGACTTGTCGCCCATCTTCAATTTGGTCGCCGGGGCCGATTTGTCGGACGGGGCGAGGCGGGTGACCTCGCTGGTGATTTCATAGTCGCCGGCGGCGAGCGCCTTGACGGCTTCTTCCTGCTTGGGCGCTTCGTCCTCGCACGCGGCCAGCAGCGCGCCCAGCGCGACGATGCTCATCATCAGTTGTTTCATATGCCTTACTCCCCCTGATTGCGGCCCGGTTCAGCCTTGTCCGTCTTCCTTGCCGGTGCAGACGCCGGCATGATTGGCCTCGATCGCCATGCGCATGGTGATCGGCCCCTGGCGCGCGGCGTTGGTCACGGTCTCCATCTTCAGCGCATAATGGGTCGGCGTATAGTCGCCCTTCATCGTCACCACCGCGTCGCCGCCGGCGTTGCCGCAATGCATCTTGGCGTCGATCGCGCCGCCGCCCATGGTGAAATGGTCGTAGGTGCAATTCTTCGAATCCCTGGCGAAGAAGTCGGAGCCCGGCTGGGCGGCCTTGTCCTTGGTCAGGCAGGTTGCGTAGCGGGTGACGTGGCCAGCGACCGCCTTGGCCGCCGCGGCGGGCATGCCGGGGGCCTCCATCGATTCGATCTTGAAGCTCGATTCCCATCGGCCGGGCGTGAATTTCATGTCGCTGGCTTGGGCTTGCCTGACCGCCTTGGCGACGTCGGCGACGCTGGCGTTGCGCTCATCGACCGCGGGCTTGTGGCAGGCGGCCAGCGCCAGCACCGCGGCGCCCAGTGTCACCATCCGTCCGATCATCGCGACCTCCCCCGGTTGATCCCCCGCAGCATAAGCGCGCGGCGCCCGGGCGCCAGCCTTTTTGCGTTGCATTGCGCGTTGCCGAGCGGGGGACGGGCAACCATATAGTGTGCGACATGCCTATCCAGATCCGCACCAGCCTCGCCGAACCCGAGACCGGCGAGACCTTCGTCCCGCATCGCCCGGCCCGGCCCGACAAGGCCGAGGGCGGGCGGCCGTTCGTGCTTGCCTCCGACTATGAGCCGGCGGGCGACCAGCCGGCGGCGATCAAGGAACTGACCGAGGCGGCGCTGACCGGCGAGCGCGACCAGGTGCTGCTGGGCGTCACCGGGTCGGGCAAGACCTTCACCATGGCCAAGGTCATCGAGACGCTGCAGCGCCCGGCGCTGGTGCTGGCGCCGAACAAGATTCTGGCGGCGCAATTGTACGGCGAGTTCAGGCGGCTGTTCCCCAATAATGCGGTCGAATATTTCGTCAGCTACTACGATTATTACCAGCCCGAGGCGTACGTCCCGCGGTCCGACACCTACATCGAGAAGGAAAGCTCGGTGAACGAGGCGATCGACCGCATGCGGCACAGCGCCACGCGGTCGCTGCTGGAGCGCGACGACGTGATCATCGTCGCCTCGGTCAGCTGCCTCTACGGTATCGGCTCGGTCGAGACCTATTCGGCGATGATCTTCAGCCTGAAGAAGGGCGAACACGCCGACCAGCGCGAGATCATCCGCAAGCTCGTCGCGCTGCAGTACAAGCGCAACGACCAGGCGTTCGCGCGCGGCAATTTCCGCGTGAAGGGCGACAATCTCGAAATCTTCCCGTCGCATTACGAGGACACCGCCTGGCGGATTTCCTT
>JBDSRV010000009.1:0-22420 GCA_039929125.1 Sphingomicrobium sp. | reverse complement strand
AGTTGGTCGATGCCAAGCAGTCGTTCGACCAGGACGGCCGGGCGATCGTGTCGATCAAGTTCAACGCCGCCGGGGCCAAGCGCTTCGGCCGCACGACCCAGGAGAACGTCAACAAGCCGTTCGCCATTATCCTCGACGACAAGGTGCTGTCGGCGCCCAACATCAACGAGCCGATCCTGGGCGGCCAGGCGCAGATCATGGGCAATTTCACGGTCGAAAGCGCGAGCCAGTTGGCGATCGCGCTCGCCTCGGGCAAACTGCCGGTCAAGCTGAACGTGATCGAGGAGCGCACGGTCAGCGCCGACCTCGGCAAGGATTCGATTCACAAGGGCGCCATCGCCAGCATCGCGGCGGTCATCGCGGTGATGATCTTCATGCTCGTCACCTACGGCCGTTTCGGCGTCTATGCGAACATCGCCCTGGTCGTGAACGCGCTCTTGATCCTTGGCATCATGGCGGTGTTCAACGCCACGCTGACGCTGCCCGGTATCGCCGGCTTCGTGCTGACGATCGGCGCCGCGGTCGACGCCAACGTGCTGATCAACGAGCGCATCCGCGAGGAATTGCGACGCGGGCGAAAGATGCTCGACGCGTTCGAAACCGGCTACCGCGAGGCGTTCCGGGCGATCTTCGACGCCAACATCACCCACTCCATCTCGGCCGCGTTGATGTTCTACTTCGGGTCGGGCCCGGTGCGCGGCTTCGCCGTCGTGCTCGGCATCGGCATCGTCACCTCGGTGTTCACCGGGGTCTTCTTCACCCGCATGCTGGTCGTGCTGTGGCTGCGCCGGGCGCGGCCGCGCAGCCTGCAGATTTGAGGCGCGTACCATGAAGCTGCTGAAACTCGTCCCCGACCACACCAACCTGGATTTCATGCGCTGGCGGAACCTGGCGCTGATCCTGTCGATCGTGGCGACGCTCGCGGCTTTGTCGTTCACCGCCTATCGCGGGCTCAACCTCGGCGTCGATTTCGTCGGCGGGCAGATGGTCCGGGTGACGTTCCCCCAGGCGGTCGACCTCGAGCAGCTGCGCGGGCGGCTCGATTCGCTCAAGGTCGGCGAGGCGAGCATCCAGGAGTTCGGCAACAACCGCACCTACCAGATCCGCCTGCCCAAGCCGGCCGGCCCCGATGCGGCGTCGAACCAGGTCGTGACCGAGGTCCGCGACCTCATCCAGAAGGACTATCCCGGTGCCAACGTCGGCGCTGGCGAAAGCGTCTCGGGCAAGGTGTCGGAAGAGCTCGCCCGCGGCGGCGCGATGGCCATCCTGTTCGCCATGGTCGGCATTGCGCTGTACATCTGGATCCGCTTCGAATGGCAGTTCGGGGTCGGCGCGCTGGTCACGCTGGCGCACGATTTCTCGATGACCCTGGGGTTCTTTGCCTTCACCCGGCTGCAGGTCGATTTGAACGTCGTCGCCGCTTTCCTGACGATCATCGGCTATTCATTGAACGACACGGTCGTGATTTATGACCGGATCCGCGAAAACCTGCGGAAATATCGCAAGATGGCGATCCTGCCGTTGCTCAACCTGTCGTTGAACGAGACGCTGGCGCGGACGGTGGTGACGTCGATCACCGTGCTGATCGCGCTGGCGCTGCTGATGGCGATCGGGCCGGAGGTGATCTTCGGGCTGTCGATCGCGATTTTCCTTGGCGTGTTGATCGGCACTTATTCGTCGATCTACATCTCGGCGCCGATCCTCGTCTGGCTGGGGGTCACGCCCGACAGTTTCGTGCGGGGCAGCGACGAGGTGGACGAAACAGTCGGCAGGCCGTCACGGGCCTGACTTTCAACGGGGCGTCACCAGCGCTTGGCCTTGGCCCAAGCAGCGGATAAGGAACTAATATGTCGAACCGTACCCGCATTGCGATGCTCATCGCCGCCGCCGTCCTCGTCCTCCCCGCCGGCGCTTGCGCGGGCAAGAAGGTCAAGGGCGATACGACCTATGTCGCGCGCGACGTCAACACCCTCTACAGCCTCGCCAAGGAACGGCTTGACCGGCAGGATTATGCCCAATCGGCCAAATTGTTTGATGAGGTCGAGCGCCAGCATCCTTATTCGGTATGGGCCCGCCGCGCCCAGCTGATGAGCGCGTTCAGTTATTACATGGCGCGCGAATATCCCGACGCGATCAGTTCGGCGCAGCGCTTCCTCACCATTCATCCGGGCAATGAGGACGCGCCCTACGCAAGCTACCTCGTGGCGATGAGCTATTACCAGCAGATCGCCGACGTCAGCCGCGACCAGAAGATCACGCAGCAGGCATCGGACGCGTTCAACGAGCTCATCCGCCGCTACCCGCAGAGCCGCTACGCCGGCGACGCGCGATTGAAGCTCGACCTCATCAATGACCATCTCGCCGGCAAGGAGATGGAGGTCGGCCGCTTCTACCAGCGCTCGGGCAAATGGCTCGCCGCCTCGACCCGCTTCCGCACCGTGATCGAAAAATACCAGACCAGCAGCCACACGCCCGAAGCGCTCGAGCGGCTGGTCGAGACCTATCTCAACCTCGGCCTGCCGCAGGAAGCGCGCAAGACCGCGGCGGTGCTCGGCGCCAATTATCCGGCGACCAAATGGTACAAGCGCAGTTTTGAGCTGATCCAGAAATACGTGCCCCAGGGCTAGGAGCGGAGGGAAGCTCGCGCATGCTGCGGCAGCTTTCCATCCGCGACGTGGTGCTCATCGAGGCGCTCGACCTGGAGTTCGAGCCGGGCCTTGGCGTGCTGACCGGGGAGACCGGGGCCGGCAAGTCGATCCTGCTCGACGCACTCGGCCTCGCGCTCGGCGTCCGCGCCGACACCGGGCTGGTCCGCGCCGGGCAGGGGCAGGCGAGCGTCTCGGCTGTGTTCGAGCTCTCCCCCGCCCATCCCGCCTTCGCCGCGCTCGACGCCCAGGGCATCGTCCCCGACGCGGGCGAGCCGCTCCTGCTCAGGCGCACGCTCAAGGCCGACGGCGGCAGCCGCGCCTTTGCCGGCGGCGAGTCGGTCGGCGCGGCGGGGCTGCGCGACATCGCCGCCGACCTCGTCGAAATCCACGGCCAGCACGACGACCGCGGCCTGCTCAACCCGCGCGGCCACCGCGATCTGCTCGACCGCTTCGGCGGGCTCGATGCCGCGCCGGTGCGCGAAGCCTGGGCGCGGCTGGCGCTGGTCGAGGCCGACCTGGCCGAGCGCCGCGCCGCGCTGGCCGAGGGCGCGCGCGACCGTGAGTGGCTCGATTTCGCGATGGCCGAGGTCGAGGCGCTGGGCGTCGAGCCGGGCGAGGAGGAGCGCCTCGCCGGGCTGCGCGCCGAGATGAAGGCGGCAGCGCGGATCGAGGACGACCTCGCCGCGCTCGACGGTCATTTCGCCGGATCGGACGGGGCACTGGCGCAGCTTCGCCAGGCGGCGCGGCGGCTCGAGCGGATCGCCGAGGCGCATCCGCTGCTGGCCGAAGCGCTGGCCGCCGCCGACCGCGCGACGATCGAGGCGGCCGAAGCCGAGCAGAAAGTCGAGGAGGCGCGCCGCGCGCTGGCGCATTCGCCGGCCGAGCTGGAAGCCGCCGAGGCGCGGCTGTTCGATATCCGCGGCCTCGCCCGCAAGCATCGGGTCGAGCCCGAAGCGTTGCCGGCGTTGCTCGACGACATGCGGGCGCGGCGCGGGGCGATCGACAGCGGTCAGGAACAGGTGACGGCGCTCGAAGCGCAACTCGTGGAGGCGCGGGCCGCCTATCGCGAGGCCGCCGACTCGCTGTCCGCTGCCCGGCATGAGGCCGCGCGGCGACTTGATGGGGCGGTGGCGGGGGAGCTTGCGCCGCTCAAGCTCGATACCGCCCGGTTCCGCACCGTCATCGCCCCGGCCGATCCCGGCGCGGGCGGCACCGACCGGGCCGAGTTCGAGGTGTCGACCAACCCCGGCGCGCCGTTCGGCCCGCTCACCCGGATCGCCTCGGGCGGCGAATTGTCGCGCTTCATCCTCGCCTTGAAGGTGGCGCTGGCCGAGGCCGGGGCGGCGGCGACGATGATCTTCGACGAAATTGACCGCGGGGTCGGCGGGGCGGTGGCCTCGGCCATCGGCGAACGGCTGGCAAGGCTGGCGGAAACCTCGCAATTGCTGGTGGTGACGCACTCGCCGCAGGTGGCGGCGCGGGCGGCGCACCATTATCGCATCGAAAAGGTGCAGGAGGACGGCGCGACGCGGACTTTGGTGGTCAAGCTGACGCCCGCCGAGCGGCGCGAGGAAATCGCCCGAATGCTGTCCGGCGCGGCGGTCACCGACGAAGCCCGGGCGCAAGCGGCAAAACTGTTGGAGGCGGCATGACGGATCGACGGGACTTTCATCGCAAGTGGGCAGGCAAGACGCTGACCCATGAGGCGTTTGCCGTGGCGGGCGCGGCGACGACGATCATCGTCTTCCCGACGGTGATGGGGGTCAGCGACCTTGAGCGCGGGTTCGCGGCGACGCTCAACGCCAAGGGCCATTCGGTGGTCGTCGCCGACCTTTATGGCGGGCGCTTCGAGCCGGCCGAGCGCGAGGCGGCATCGGCGGCGATGGTGGCGCTGCGCGGCGACCGCGCCCGGCTGCGCGACCTGGTGCTCGACGTTGTCGACACGGTCCGCGGGCAGGACTTTGGCCGGGGCCGGCTGGTCGCGATCGGCTTCTGCTTTGGCGGGCAATGCGCGCTCGACCTGGCCCGCGCCGGATCGGACGTCGCCGGGGTCGCCAGCTTCCACGGCCTGTTCGATCCGCCCGGCCTGCCGCCGCGGCCGATCACCGCCAAGGTCATCGTGTTCCACGGCTGGGACGACCCGCTCGCCAAGCCCGACAAGGCGGTCGCGCTGGGTGCCGAGCTGACCGCGGCCGGCGCCGACTGGCAATTGCTCGCTTTGGGCCATGTCGGCCACGGCTTCACCAACCCTGGCGCGAAAGGCCAGATGCCGGGCATCCAGTATGACGAGCGGGCCGCGGCGCGGAGCTGGACGGCGTTCGACAATTTCCTCGCCGAACTCGACGAATGAAGGAGGCTGACGCCGCCAACCGGCTGATGCGGCTGGCGAAGGACATCGCGCGCCACGACCGGCTGTACCACGACCGCGACAGCCCCGAGATTTCGGACGCCGATTATGATGCGATGGTGCGCGAGAATCGTGCGCTGGAGGAGCAGTATCCGCACTTGGTCCGTGCCGATTCGCCGTCGAAGCGGCTGGGCGCGGCGCCGACCTCGAGCCTGGCCAAGGTCGCCCATGCCCGGCCGATGCTCAGCCTCGACAATGCGTTTTCGGCCGAAGAAGTGGCGGAGTTCGTGGCGCGGGTGCGGCGGTTCCTCAACCTGGCCGCGGACGAGAAAGTGGTGCTGACCGCCGAGCCGAAGATCGACGGGCTGAGCTGCTCGTTGCGCTATGAGGATGGCGTGCTGGTGCTGGCGGCGACTCGCGGCGGCGGCACGGTGGGCGAGGATGTCACCGCCAATGCCCGGACGATCGGCGATATCCCGCAGCGTATTTCGGGTGCGCCGAAGATCCTCGAGGTGCGCGGCGAAGTGTATATGTCGAAGGCCGATTTCGCCGCCTTGAACGCGCGGCAGGAGGCGAGCGGGGGAAAGATCTTCGCCAACCCCCGCAATGCCGCGGCGGGATCGCTTCGGCAGAAGGATCCGGCGGTGACCGCTGCGCGCCCGCTGCGCTTTCTCGCCCATGGCTGGGGCGAATTGAGCGAGCCGCTGGGGCATACCCAAGGATCGGCGATGGCGAGGCTGTCGGGGTTCGGCTTCCCGGTCAGCGACTTGCTGCGCGCGGCGTCCAGCCTCGACGAGGCGCTGGCGCATTATGCGACGATCGAGACGGCCCGCGCCGACTTGCCGTTCGACATCGACGGGGTGGTCTACAAGGTCGACCGCCTCGATTGGCAAGAACGGCTCGGCCAGGTGGCGCGCTCACCGCGCTGGGGCCTCGCCCACAAATTTCCCGCCGAGCAGGCCGAGACGTTGATTGAGGCGATCGACATCCAGGTCGGGCGGACGGGCAAATTGACGCCGGTCGGGCGATTGAAGCCGGTCGGCGTCGGCGGGGTGATCGTCGCCAATGTCACCTTGCACAACCGCGACGAGATCGCCCGGCTGGGCCTTCGCGTCGGCGACCGGGTCCGCATCCAGCGCGCTGGCGACGTCATCCCGCAAGTGGTCGAGAATCTGACCCGCGACGCTGAGCGGCCGGCCTATCTGTTCCCCGACCATTGCCCCGAATGCGGGTCCGAAGCGGTCGCCGAGGAGGGCGAGGTCGACGTCCGCTGCACCGGCGGGCTGATCTGTCCGGCGCAGCGGATCGAGCGGCTCAAGCATTTCGTGTCGCGCGGGGCGATGGACATCGACGGGCTGGGGGAGAAGTCGATCGTCGAGTTCGTCGAACTGGGCTGGCTCCACGGCCCGGCCGATATCTTTCGCCTCAAGGCGCATCGCGACGAACTGGTCGGGCGCGAGGGATGGAAGCAGGTGTCGGTCGACAAGCTCCTCGCCGCGATCGACGCGCGCAAAGCCTTCGACCCGGCGCGCTTCCTGTTCGGGCTTGGCATCCGCCACGTCGGGGCGGTGACCGCCAAGGATTTGATGAAGGCGTTCGCGACGATCGAGGCGCTGCGCGATGCCGCGACCGGCGATGGGGCGGAAGCCGAGCTGTCGGCGGTCGAAGGCGTCGGCCCGGTGGTCGCCGAGGCGCTCGCCGATTTCTTCCACGAGCCGCACAATCGCGATCAGCTGGCCGAATTGCTGGCGCTGGCCAGGCCGGCGGGGTTCGTCTCGACCGCGCGAACTACCGAGTGGAGCGGCAAGACGATCGTGTTCACCGGCACGCTGGAGACGATGAGCCGCGACGAGGCCAAGGCGCAGGCCGAACGGCTCGGCGCGCGCGCGGCGGGGTCGGTCAGCGCGAAGACCGATCTGGTCGTCGCCGGCCCCGGCGCCGGGTCGAAGCTGAAGAAAGCCGCCGACCTCGGCGTGCGGGTCGCTACCGAAGCCGAATGGGCGGCGATTGTCGCGGAGGCTTGAGCTTACTCCGCCGCGCCGCGGCCGGTGATCTGCGGGCCGGCGGGCGGGGGCGGGAAGTCGAGCGGCGGGACTGACGCGCCGGGTGACCCGGCGGTAATCGCCCGGTAGATCGGCGGGCCGAGCGGGCCATAGGTCAGCGCCTCGGTCAGCAGCAGCCCGCCGACCATTGCCCCGATGCCCCAGCGCCACGCCGGGTGGATATGGCCGCTGCGGCGGACGTCGGCGATCATCCCGGCGATCGGGAAAAGCATCGCCGCGGCGAAGGTCGCTTCATAAGCGTAAGGCGCGAGCAGCGGCATCGGCAGCAACCGCCCGAAGCCTGGCCCGAGCAGGATCGACATGCCGCAGAAATGCAGCCGCCGGTGCCAGTCGGTGCGCCGTCGCATGACGATCGCGGACGTCGTCAGGCCGACGAAGGTCGCCAGTGCCAGCGGGTCGAACACCAGGAAATGGAGCGGGCGGAAGAAGAACGGCACCTGACCGCGCCGCACCATCGCCACCGTCACCGCGCAGCCGAGGATGAGCATCGCCACCATCCATCCGGCGCCGATCCAGCCGAGACGGCGGTGAAGCCCGATGCGGCCCGTGGTCGCGAAGAAGTTCTGCAGCAGGTACAGCGTCACCCAGCCCATGAAGACGATGGCATGGGCGTGAACCAGCAGCGGCGAGGCGAAGCTCGACCGTCCCATCGCCAGCTGGGTCGAGAAGCCGGCGACGATCACCATCACCATGAGGATCGCGGCGCGCATGAAGAAGCGGTCGTCGCTGGCGACCGGGACAGGCGATGGACTGGCGGCGAGCGTGGCCATGGTTGAAATCCCCCGAACTCAACTGCGGCGAGGATAGCGCTTCAGCGGCGGGCCAGCAACTCGCCGGCTTCAAGCACCAGCACGCACCATTCGCCGCCGCCGCGCTCGGTAACGCTCATGCCTTGCGCTTCGTAAGCACCGATGACGGCGTCGGCCTGCGTGTCGAGCAGGCCGGCGAGGACGAGGGTGGCGCCGGGCGCGGCGCTGGCGGCGAAGGCGGGGGCGAGCTCGACCAACGGACCGGCGAGGATGTTGGCGATGAGGAGGTCGAACGGCGCGCGGGTGGCCAGCATCGGATGGTCCATGCCGTCGGCGACCGCGAGCAGCAATTCGCCGGGCGCATGGCCGATGGCGACGCGGTTGATGCGGGCGTTGTCGGCGGTGACGTCGATGCTGATTGGGTCGATGTCGGTGGCGATCGCTTTCGCCTCGGGCCACAAAGCGAGCGCGGCGAAGGCGAGGAGGCCGGTGCCGGTGCCGATGTCGGCGATGTTGGAGCAACCTTTGCCCAACCTTTCGAGCCGGTCGAGCGCGGCGAGGCAGCCGGCGGTGGTGTCGTGCTGGCCGGTGCCGAAGGCGAGCCCGGCGTCGATCTCGAAATTGATCGCCTCCGGATCGGGCGCGTGGCTCGGCGTGTGGACGAAGAAGCGGCCGGCGCGGATCGGCTCCAGGCCCGCCTGGCTGATGCGCACCCAATCATCCTCGCCGAGATGCTCGACCGCGGGGTCGGCGCCCGCGGCCAGGCGGCGCAGCAGCACAAGCTCCTGGGTGGTCGGCTGGTCGGGGAAGTACGCATGGAGCCGCCAGTCGTCGGGCCGGGCGGGGTCGGGCTCGTCAGCGACGATCACCGGCGGCGAGTCGGAGAAGGGGAACAGATCCTCGCTATCGGGCAGCGCCTCGGCCTCGGCGCGGGTGCAGTGAAGGGTGACCCGCCAGCTCAACGGACATAGCTCGCGCCGTTGACGTCGATCACCGCGCCGGTGGCGCTGGCCGGGGCGTCGGCGGCGAGCCAGCGGATGGTCTCGGCGATTTCGCCCGGAGTCGCGGCGCGGCCGAGCGGGATGTCGGCGAGCAGTTTGTCGCCGCCGCGGCTGGCGAGATACTCCTCGACCATGCCGGTGGCGGTGAAGCCGGGGCAGACCGCGAAGGCGAGGATATTCTCGGCCGCATAGCCGCGGGCGATCGACTTGGTCATGGCGATCATCCCGGCCTTGGATGCGGCATAGTGCCAGTGCTGGGGCGAATCGCCGCGGTAGGCGGCGCGGCTGGCGACGTTGACGATGCGGCCCCCGGGCTGATCGGACGAGCGGAAGTGGGCGATGGCATGGCGGCAAAGGTCGGCGCTGGCCTGGAGGTTGATGGTCAGCGTCCTGGCCCAGGCGGCGTGCCACTCCTCGTCGCTGGCGTTGTCGGCGACGCCTTCGAAGATGCCGGCGTTGTTGACCAAAACGTCGATCCGTCCGTCGAGCCGTTCGAACGCCTCCTGCCACAGGCGGCGCGGGGCGTCGGGGTCAGTGAAGTCGGCGGCGGCGAGCGTGTCGCTGCCCGCGGTCGACTGGCCGACGACGCGGTGGCCGGCGTCTTCGAGGGTGGCGAGGGTGGCCTCGCCAATGCCGCGGCTGGCGCCGGTGAGGAGGATGTTCATGGGGACGCGGGTTAGCGCCCCCGAGCGTGCGGCGAAAGCGTCAGGCGGCGAACTGGGCGGCGAATTCGGCGCTGGCGGCGGAAAAGCCGTCGATCTGCTTGGCGAATTCACCAAACTCCTGCTCGACGGTGTCGATCGAGGCGGCGACATTCTCGGTGTCGGTGCGGATCGACGAGATGGTCGAGCTCATCGAATCGGCGGCAAGCGCGGTTTCGTCGACCGCGGCGGTGATCATCGTCACCGTCTGGGCCTGCAGCTCCATCGCCTGGCGGATGCGGTCAGCCGAGGTTTGCACCTCCTCGACCGTCTGCTGGATCGATCCGTTGGCCTCGACCGTCTGTTTGGTCGCGGCGGTGATGGCCGAAATCTTGGCCGTGATGTCGTCGGTGGCGCGGGCGGTCTGGCTGGCGAGCGATTTCACTTCCTGGGCGACGACCGCGAAGCCGCGGCCAGCATCTCCGGCGCGGGCGGCCTCGATGGTGGCGTTGAGGGCGAGCAAATTGGTCTGGCCGGCGATGTCGCGGATCAGGCCGAGGATCGATTCGATCGATTCGACGTGGCCCGACAGCGCCTGGCTGACTTTGACGGCTTGTTCGGCCTGCCCGCCGGCCCGGTTGGCGACTTCGGCGGCGGTTTCAACCTCATTACGGGCGTCCTCGATCGCGCGGATCAGGCCGGCGGCGGTCTGGGCGGCTTCGCGCATGGCGACGGCGGATTGTTCGGCGGCGGCGGCGACTTCGCTGGTCTTGCCGAGCATGCCGCGGGCCGAGCTGGAGGTGGAATGGGCGCGGTCGAGCAGGCCGCGCGCCTTGCCGGCGGCGTCGGTCGAGATCTGCTTGACCCGTCGCTCGAAGGCGCGGCCGTGGGTGGTGCGGTCCTCGGCGGCGCGGTCGGCGTCGCACAAGGCGACCTGGGCGAGGAGGATTTCGATTGAGTAGGTCGACACCTGCATCGCGGTGGCGATCAGGTCGGCGCGCTTGGCGGGATCGTCCTGGAAGCGCAGTTCGACGCGGCGGATGGCCTCGTTGATCATGGCGGTGCGCAAGGCGACGTAGGCGGGGACGCTGATGCCCGACGCGACCAGCTCGATGCCGCGGTCGGCGATGGCGCGTACCCAGGCGGCGTCGAAGCTGCCACCGAAATGGGCGCGGGCGAACGGCAAGGCGGCCTCGCCAAACGTCTCGCGAGTGGTGTCCTCAATGACGTCGCTGGCCTCGGCCCACAGCATCTTGATGCCGCGGTCGAGCGCGCCGTTGGCGCCATAGGCGGCGAGGCGGGCGTCGATCTGGTCATCGCCAAGCCGCTTCAGCGACTTCGTCTGGTCGGTCATGCGTCGGTTCCCTGGTCGGTGTAGCGGCCGCTGGTCAGGCGGCGAATTTTGCAACGAAATCACTGGTGGTCGAACGGAAGTCGGCGATCTGCTGAGTGAAGCGGCCGAACCCCTGCTCGACATTGTCGATGTCCTTGGCGACATTTTCGGTGTCGGTGCGGATCGAGGAGATGGTCGAACTCATCGAATCGGCGGCGAGCGCGGTTTCGTCGACCGCGGCGGTGATCATGGTCACCGTCTGGGCCTGCAATTCCATCGCCTGGCGGATGCGGTCGGCGGAGGTTTGCACTTCCTCGACGGTCTGCTGGATCGATCCGTTGGCCTCGACCGTCTGTTTGGTGGCGGCGGTGATGGCCGAAATCTTGGCGGTGATGTCGTCGGTGGCGCGGGCGGTCTGGCTGGCGAGCGATTTCACTTCCTGGGCGACGACCGCGAAGCCGCGGCCGGCATCACCGGCGCGGGCGGCTTCGATGGTGGCGTTGAGGGCTAGCAGATTGGTCTGGCCGGCGATGTCGCGGATCAGGCCGAGGATCGATTCGATCGCCTCGACGTGACCGGAGAGAGCCTGCGACACCTTCACCGCCTGTTCGGCCTGGCCACCGGCGCGGGTGGCGACGCCCGCGGCGACTTCAACTTCGGTCCGGGCGTCTTCGATCGCGCGGATCAGGCCGGCGGCGGTTTGCGCGGCTTCGCGCATGGCGACCGCCGACTGTTCGGCGGCGGCGGCGACTTCGCTGGTTTTGCCGAGCATGCCGCGGGCCGAGGCGCTGGTGGTCGAGGCCTGGGCGCGCAACTGGTCGCTCTCGCGGGTGCAATTCTGGACCACGCCCATGACCTTGGTGTTGAATTCGCTGGCCTGGCGGGACTGGAGCTGGCCGCTTTCGACCCGGGTGAAGCTGATGGCGTGGTGGATGAAGGCATCGATCTCGATCATCTGGGTTTCGGACAGGGTGCGGGCGAGCTCGATCTGCTCGGCCGGGTCGGACACGCTGGCGCGGATCGCGGCGAACGCGGCTTCGGTCTCGGCGGCGACGCCCGACAGCAGGGTCGACAGGGTCAGGCCGTGCTTGAGCGCGTTCTCGACATAGGTCCGGGCCTGCTCGACCCACTTGTCCTGGTCGATGCGGGTGAACTTGTCGCGGATGTAGGGGAGGATCTTGGTGGCGAGGTCGGCCGCCTTGGCGTCGTCGATCGCATCCTTGACCTCGGGCGAGCGGGCGTAGCGGAGCCAGAATTCGAGCGCGATCTGTTGCTCGGCGCCGGCAATATGATCCCACAGGCGGCGGGCGCGCTGCGGCAGGTCGCCGGTCGTGTCGTACAGGCGAAAGCCGCGCGCCAGGTCGTAATCGCCCGTCGAAGTCTGCCGCATCACCGTCGCCATGTCGAAAAACCCCGTGTCGCCCAAATTGCTTCGGGCCGGCTATGCTCCGCCAATGGTTAAGAGCGGGTTAGTCAGTGTCCCGGAATCTTGCCAGCGGCACGCTTGCCCCGTAGGGGATCACGGGCCGATCAACGCCACCGACGAGGACCCATGACCCGTAGCGCCGAGCGACCGCTGTCGCCCCACCTGACGATCTGGAAATGGGGGCCGCATATGCTGGTCTCGATCCTGCACCGGCTGACCGGCGGCGCGCTGACCGTTGCCGGCCTGGCGGTACTGACGTGGTGGCTGGTGGCGATCTCCGCCGGGGCCGACGCTTACGCCACGTTCGCCAAGGCCGCGGGCAGCCCGGTCGGGCTGGTCGTGCTGGTCGGGCTGACCTGGTCGTTCTGGCAACATTTCTTCTCCGGCCTCCGGCACCTCGTGCTCGATATCGGCGCGGGCTATGAGCTGAAGATCAACCGCCTGTTCTCCGTCCTGACCATCGCCACCGCCTTGCTCGCCACCGCGATGACCTGGTTCATCATCCTGGGAGTGGGCAAATGAACGCCGGCAACAGCGCTACGCCGCTGGGTAAGGTCCGCGGCCTCGGCCCGGCCGGCAATGTCGGCCACCATTGGCTCGAGGAACGGCTGATCAGCGTCGCCATCCTGCTGTTGTCGCTGTGGCTGATCTTCTCGTTGATGATGTTGCCGTCGCTTGACCGGCATACGCTTGCCGAATGGCTGCGGGCGCCGGCCGGCGCGGTGCCGATGGCGTTGTTCGTCATCACCGCCTTCCGCCACGGCCTCGACGGAATGAAGGTCGTGGTCGACGATTATGTCCACGACGACGGCACCCGCATCGGCCTCCATATCGTCCTGACCATGGTCGCCATCGGCGGCGCCGCGCTGGCCTTGTTCGCGTTGGCGAAGATCGCCTTCGGGGTCCCGGCATGACGAGTGCCGCCTACAAGATCATCGACCATGTCTATGACGTGGTCGTCGTCGGCGCCGGCGGATCGGGCCTGCGCGCGACGATGGGCGCGGCGGAGAAAGGCCTCAAGACGGCCTGCGTGACCAAGGTCTTCCCGACGCGCAGCCACACCGTCGCCGCGCAGGGCGGGATCGCCGCCAGCCTCGGCAACATGGGGCCGGACCATTGGACCTGGCACATGTACGACACGGTCAAGGGATCGGACTGGCTCGGCGACCAGGACGCGATCGAATACCTTTGCCGCGAGGCGCCGGCCGCGGTCTATGAGCTGGAACATGCCGGCCTGCCGTTTTCGCGCACCGACGAGGGCAAGATCTACCAGCGGGCGTTCGGTGGCATGACCCAGAACATGGGCGAAGGTCCGGCCGCGCAGCGTACTTGCGCCGCCGCCGACCGCACCGGCCACGCCATGCTCCACACGCTCTACCAGCAGAGCCTGAAGTATGACGCCGACTTCTACATCGAATATTTCGCGCTCGACCTGATCATGGAGGACGGCGCCTGCAAGGGCCTCGTCGCTCTGTGCCTCGACGACGGCTCGATCCACCGCTTCCGCTCGCAATCGGTGGTTCTGGCGACGGGCGGCTACGGGCGCTGCTATTTCTCCGCGACCTCGGCCCACACCTGCACCGGCGACGGCAATGCGATGGTGCTCCGCGCCGGCCTGCCACTGCAGGACATGGAGTTCGTCCAGTTCCACCCGACCGGCATTTACGGCGCCGGCGTGCTGATCACCGAAGGCGCGCGCGGCGAGGGCGGTTACCTCACCAACGCCAGCGGCGAGCGGTTCATGGAGCGCTACGCCCCGTCGGCCAAGGACCTCGCCAGCCGGGACGTCGTGTCACGCTCGATGGCGATGGAAATCCGCGAAGGGCGCGGGGTCGGCGAGCACAAGGACCATATCTTCCTCCACCTCGACCATATCGACCCGAAGATCCTCGCCGAGCGGCTGCCCGGCATTTCGGAGACGGCGAAGATTTTCGCCAACGTCGATTTGACGCGTCAGCCGATCCCGGTGACCCCGACGGTCCATTACAACATGGGCGGAATCCCGACCAATTATCATGGCGAGGTCGTCACCCTGAAGGACGGCGAGCCCGATCATGTCGTGCCCGGCCTGTTCGCGGTCGGCGAAGCGGCGTGCGTCAGCGTCCACGGCGCCAACCGGCTGGGCTCCAACAGTCTGATCGACCTGGTCGTGTTCGGCCGCGCCGCAGGCCTGCGCCTGGCCGAGGTGATCACGCCGGGCGCCGCCCAGCCGCCGCTGAAACCCGGCGCATCAGACCTGTCGCTCGCCCGGCTCGACAAATTCCGCCACGCCGAGGGCGGCCATTCGACCGCGGTCATCCGCGACGAGATGCAGCGCACCATGCAGGCCGACTGCGCGGTGTTCCTCACGACCCGCACGCTCGCCGAGGGCGAGGCCAAGATCGACGCGGTGTATCGCAAGATGGCCGACGTCGGCGTCACCGACCGCAGCCTGATCTGGAACAGCGACCTGATCGAGACCCTGGAGCTCGACAACATGCTCGCCCAGGCGGCGGTGACGATGCATTGCGCCGCCAATCGCCACGAAAGCCGCGGCGCGCACATGCACGAGGATTTCCCCGAGCGGAACGACAAGGAGTGGATGAAGCACACCATCGCCTGGTTCGACGGCTGGGGCGGCGCCCCGAGCTCAATGGGGGGCGGCGGGGTCAAGATCGATTACCGCCCGGTCCACGCTTTCACGCTGACCGACGAGATCGACTACATCAAGCCCAAGGCGCGGGTCTATTGATCAAGGCGTCCGCCGCGCTGGCACTGGTCGCGCTGGCCGGGGCGGCACCGCCCCCGGCGCCGGCGGCGCGTATTGCCCGGATTGAAGCGCGGTTGTTCTATACCGACAGCGGCAAGCTGTCGGCCAACTTGCTGGACGCCAAGGGCCATTTCGCCGGGTGGAACACGATCATTGGCGAAGGGCCGAGCGGCGGGGCTGCGGAAGACGTTGTGATCGTCGTGTCAATCGCCCAGGCCAAGGCGAAGGCGAGCGATGAGCTGACGCTTCCTTACCCCGCTCGAGATCAAGGTCGTGGCCAAGGGCAAGACCATCGCCATGCGCCGCTTCACCAACCTCATCATTCCCTACAACGGCCCGGCCTACGCCCCGCTGTGGCTCGCCAATGTCGGCTGCGCGCAGAAGGTAGTCATCACCGCCAGGCTCGGCGGGGCAAGCCGCAGCGCGGTGCTCGATATGGATTGCGGGGAGTAGAATGACCGAGTCCAAGCCGCCCAAACGGATTTTCCCGACGTCCAAGGTTGATGCCGCCGCGGCGAAGCATGTGCCGTCGTCGCCGCAGACCGAGAGCGCGGCCTACAAGCTGGCGTTCCAGGACACCGACTTCCTGCTGCGCGAAGATTTGCGGCCGGTGCGGTTCCAGCTGGAGCTGCTCAAGCCCGAATTGCTGATCGCCGAGGCCAACATCGCCTCGACCTTCGTGTTCTACGGATCGGCGCGGGTGCCCGAACCGGCCAAGGCCGAGGCGCTGCTGGCGCAGGCGCGGACCGAGTGGGACAAAAAGGTCGCCGAGCGGCTGGTCGCCAAGTCGCAATATTACGAGATCGCGCGGTCATTGGCGCGCAAGGCCAGCCGCTTCCCGATGGACGAGGACGGCAAGCGTCACTTCGTCGTCACGTCGGGCGGCGGGCCTTCGTTCATGGAAGCCGCCAACCGCGGCGCCCATGATGAGGGGATGGAGACGATCGGGCTCAACATCGTCCTGCCGCACGAGCAATTGCCCAACCAATATGTCACCCCCGACCTGAGCTTCCAGTTCCACTACTTCGCGTTGCGCAAGATGCACTTCCTGCTCAGGGCGCGGGCGGTGGCGGTGTTCCCGGGCGGGTTCGGCACGTTCGACGAGATGTTCGAATTGCTAACCCTGATCCAGACCGGCAAGGTGCGGCCGCTGCCGATCCTGCTGTTCGGCAAGGAATTCTGGGAGCGGGTGATCGACTTTCAGGGTCTTGCCGAGGAAGGCGTGATCAGCCCCCACGACCTCGACCTCATCACCTGGTGCGAAAGCGCCGACGAAGCGTGGGACGCGGTGCGCGCCCATTACGACTGCCCCTAGTCTAGCGGGGTCACCCGGCAGCCCCCTCGGCGACCCTGGCTTTGTTCGTAAAGGCCGATGAACTCGGCGGGCGTCATTGAGGCGATTTCGGCGGCGATTGCGTCGAGCGGCAAATCGTCGACGCGTTTGAAGCGAATGCAGCTTTTGCCCATGTCGAGGCGCCTGCCCATCGCGGCCGCCGCCGCTTGAAGTCGCTCGTTCCGATCGGGGTTAGAATAGACGCAGTTCAGGTAAAGCGAATAGCTGTTCTTTTGCGCGGCAAGCCCGGCATAAGCGAGCGGCTGCCTGTTGTAGGTGTTGGCGTAAACCGCAAGCGGGATGTCCCAGCCTATCATGCCGAAGCTCATGCCCTCGCGGTAACCGGCGGGCATGGCGGCGTTGATCACGGCGCGGACGCGCTCAATCTCGGCGTGGCGATCGGGGGCAAGCTCGGCGAGATAGTCGGCGACGGTGGCAGCCTTTGAGCTGACCACCGGGCAGTGCCTACTGGCTGACCGGTGCGGCGTCGCCGCCAGTGTTCTTCTGGCCGCCCTTGGCGGCTTCGGCCGGGGTGACGATCGGCTGATTGGCGGCCTTCTGAGCGCCGGCGCCCTTGGCTTCGGCGGCGGCCTTGGCATCGCTCGCGGGTGCGGCAGCCTCGGCGGGCGCCTTGGGCATCGGCTTGGGCGCGTCGCTATGCGCGTTTAGGAAGGCGATGACGTTGGCGCGATCCTCGGGGCTGCCGAGGCCGGCGAAGGTCATCTTGGTGCCGGGAGCGAATTTCTTGGGGTTGCTGAGCCACTCGTTGAGGGTAGCAAAATCCCAATTGCCGCCCTTGCCCGACAGCGCCGAGGAGAAAGCGAAGCCGCCGGCGCCCTTGCCGATCGGCTCGCCCGGGACGCCCCACAGATTGGGGCCGAGCGCGTTGGCGCCGCCCTTGTCGGCATTGTGGCAGGCGGCGCATTTCTTGAACACCTGCTCGCCCTTGGTCGGGTCGGACGCGGCGAGGTAGAATTCGACCGGCTTTTCGGCGACCGCGGCGCCGGCGCCCGCCTCGACCACGCCCTGGATCGGGTAGCCCATCTTCTCCGGCCGCTCCTGGTGGAACACTTCGCCAGTGACGATCGACGTGCCGAGCGCGATGATGCCCGCGAAAAGAACCCAGCCAGCGATCGTGTTGTTGCGGTCTTGCATGAAACCTCGTGCGGCCTTGCCGGGAAGATGGTTGAATTGGCCACGCCCTTTACGGCGCGCATGGCCGCACTTCAAGCGGCGCCGATCCAATCATCGAGGAGGGTGCGGGCTATGGCAAAGCGTGGGGGCGCGAGGAAGGCGGCGCCGGCCTCCCCGGCGAGCGCGGCGGCGACCTCGGCGCGGGTGAACCAGCGGGCGTCGTCGAGCTCATGGGTGTCGATGGTCAGCGAGTCGCCGAGCGCTTCGGCGGTGGCGCCAATCATCAGCGAGGAGGGGAACGGCCATGGCTGGCTGGCGATGTAGCGGACGGCGGTGACCTCAATGCCGGCCTCCTCGTGAAGCTCACGGGCGACGGCGGCCTCGATCGTCTCGCCCGGCTCGACGAAGCCGGCCAGCGCCGAATAGCGGCCGGGCGGATATTGCGGCTGGCGGCCGAGCAACAGGCGGTCCTCGAACGTTGCGAGCATAATCACCACCGGGTCGGCGCGCGGGTAATGCTCGGCGCCGCAGGCGGGGCAGGCGCGCGACCAGCCGCCGCGGTTGGGCAGGGTCTGCTGCCCGCACACCGAGCAATGACCGTGGCGGCGGTGCCAGTTGGCGAGGCTCAAGGCGGCGGCGAAAATCGGCGCGTCGGCATCGGCGAGCTGGCCGAGCAGGCCGAAATGGGCGCGCGGATGAATTGGCGCGGCGCCATCGGGCAGCGCCGAGAAACACGGTGAGCGGGCGGCATCGAAGCCGAGGAACAAGGGCTCGTCGCCCTGGGCGGCCTGCCAGCCGAGGCGACCGCCGGCGTCGAGCGCGGGGGCGCCGTCGGCCCAGGCCAGCGCGCGGGCTTGGGGCGAGGCGGCGAGGGTGGCGATGTCTTCCGGCCGGGCGCGCAGATGATCGGCGCGGTCGAGGCCGGGGCCGGCGAAAAAGGGGTCAGGCGGCAAGGGCGGTCTTTCGGGCCAGGACGGCGGCGACGGCGCGGGCGTAGAGGGTCGGCAGGCCGGCGTCGGCGAGCGTCGTGATCGGCTGCCACCAGCCGGGGCCCGGCGGCGGCTCGGCGCGCGTTTCGACGCGCAGGTCGAGGGCGAAATGCGTGAAGACATGCTCGATCGTGGCCAGCGCCGGGCCGGGCGTAGCCGCGCCGCCCCATTCGCCGCCGGGCATAGCGGGCATGCCGCCGAGCAATCCGCTGGCGGGACGGCGGACGAGCCACAACGCGCCGTCACGCTCGATCCACCAGGCGGTGCCGTGACGGTGCGGACGGTCGCGTTTGGCCTTGGGCGCGGGGAAGGCCTCGGGCGTCCCGCTGGCGAAGGCGGCGCAGTCGTTGGCCAGCGGGCAACGCAGGCAGTCGGGGTTGCGCGGGCGGCAGATGGCGGCGCCGAGATCCATCATCGCCTGGGCGAAATCCCCGGGCCGATCGCGCGGCAGCATCGCCTCGGCCAAAGCGCGGATCTCGCCGCGGGCCTCGGCCAAGGGTCGGGCAATGCCGTGGAGGCGGGCGACGACCCGCTCGACATTGGTATCGACCGCCGCGACCGGCTCGCCGAACGCAATCGCGGCGACGGCGGCGGCGGTATAGGCGCCGACCCCGGGCAGTTGGCGAAGCGACGCCGCCATGCCCGGGAAGCCGCCGAGGCCGGCCACCCGCCGGGCGCAGGCGTGGAGGTTGCGGGCGCGGGCGTAATAACCGAGCCCGGCCCATTCGTGGAGCACGTCGTCGAGCGGGGCGGCGGCGAGCGCTTCAACCGTGGGCCACCGTTCGAGGAAGCGGCGGAAGCGCGGCATGACCGTCGCCACGGTGGTCTGCTGAAGCATCACCTCGCTCAGCCACACGCGGTAAGGGTCGGGCGGGGGCATGCCCGGCGGGCTGCGCCAAGGCAAAGCGCGCGCCTCAACATCATAATGCGACAATAGCCGGGCCGCGGCACTGGAAGGCATCGGGACGCTATGGCATGGTCGCGGGCGATGGCGAAGTCTCCCCGTTCCGAATCAGGCAAGGATGCCCCGCGCACCGGCCATGCCCGAGCGGCGGGCGAGCTGGTCGGCAACATCTCGGGCGTCGCGTTCAAGCGCTTTGGCTTCGTCCAGGGCGCGGTCGTCAGCCGCTGGACCGAGATCGTCGGTGAGCGTTACGCCAAGGTGTCGAGCCCGGAATCGATCCGCTTCCCCGCCGGGCGCAAGGCGGGCGGCACGCTGACCCTGACCGTCGAAGGCGCCCACGCGCCGCTGATGCAGCATCTGACCCCGCTGATCGTCGAGCGGGTCAATCGCTTCTTCGGCTATGCCGCGATCGACAAGATCGCCTTTCGCCAGGGCCGTGCCCAGCGCGGCGCGGCCGCTGCACCGATTACCCGCCCGGCCGCCGCGCCGGTTCCGCGCGAGCTTGGCGAAGGGCTTCGCGCCATCGCCGACCCCGAGCTTCGCGCCTGCCTTGAATCGCTCGCCGGCAAGCTGGCTGCGACCAGCGGCCCGCCGGCCATCGACACCACGCCCGTCCCCTCCATCCCGGTCATCAGGAGCACGCCACCGTCATGAAGCCGATCCAGCTTTCAATCCTCGCCTTGGGCGTCGCCGCCCTCGCCGCCTGTAACGGCGACAAGACCGCCAATGGCAGCGCGCCGGCGACCGACCTTGCATCCAAGGCCGTCCCCGCGCCGGCCAATGGTGACTGGAGCGAGACCGTCGCGCTGTCGCCCGAGGGCGGCTATGTCATGGGCAACCCCAACGCGAAGGTAAAACTGGTCGAATATGGCTCGCTGACCTGCCCGCACTGCCGCGAATTCGACGAGAAGGGCGCGCCGTCGCTGATCGGCAATTACGTCAAGAAGGGCCTGGTCAGCTGGGAATTCCGCAACTTCGTGCGCGACCCCTATGACATCACCGCGTCGCTCGTCGCGCGATGTGGCGGGCCGAGCAGCGTGTTCGGCCTGACCCGTGCGTTCTACGCCGACCAGCCTAACTGGATCGGCAAGATTCAGGCCGCCGACCAGGCGACCATGCAAAGCCTGCAGAACATGAACCCGCAGCAGCAATTCGCCAAGATCGCCGAACTGGGCGGGCTGGCCGAATTCGCCGCGCTTCGCGGGGTGCCCAAGGCCAAGACCGCCGCCTGCCTGGCCGACCAGGCCGAGGCCAGCAAGCTGGTCCAGATGAACAGCGACGCTGTGGCGCAATTCCCGCAATTCCCGGGCACACCGACCTTCCTGGTGAACGGCAAGATCGTCGACAATGTCGCGACGTGGGAGCTGCTCGAGCCCAAGCTCAAGGAAGCGCTCGGCGGCTAAACCGCCAGCGTAAGGGGGTTTCAACGCGTTGCGCTTTCGTCGGCTGAAACTGAGCGGGTTCAAAAGCTTCGTCGAGCCGGCGGATTTGCGCATCGAGCCGGGGCTGACGGGGATCGTCGGCCCCAACGGCTGCGGCAAGTCGAACCTGCTCGAAGCGATCCGCTGGGTGATGGGCGAGGCCAGCCCCAAGAGCCTGCGCGGCGGCGGGATGGAGGACGTCATCTTCGCCGGCACCGCCAGCCGCCCGGCGCGCGACTTCGCCGAAGTGTCGCTGCTGATCGAGCGCGACGAGGATGACGACGAGGCCGGCGGCGAGCGCGAAGTGACGCGCCGGATCGAGCGTGGCGCCGGCTCCGCCTATCGCATCGACGGGCGCGACGTGCGGCAGAAGGACGTCGCCTTGCTGTTCGCCGACGCCGCCACCGGCGCCCATTCGCCGGCCTTGGTCAGCCAGGGGCGGATCGGCGCGGTGATCGCCGCCAAGCCGGTCGAACGGCGGATGATGCTGGAGGAAGCGGCGGGCATCGCCGGCCTCCACGCGCGGCGCAAGGACGCCGAGCAGAAGTTGCGCGCGACCGAGGCAAACCTTGAGCGGCTCGACGAATTGATGGCCGAGCAGGAGTTGCGCGCCGCCACCCTGCGCCGCCAGGCCCGCGCCGCCGAACGCTATCGCGCGCTGACCGACAAGATCCGCTTGGGCGAGGCCAAATTGCTCCACGCCCGCTGGGCCGAGGCCGACCGCGCGGCGAGCGCCGCCGCCGAGGAAGCGCGGGTCGCCGGCGGCTCGGTCGAGCGGTTGCAGGCGGCGGTGCGCGTGGCCGAAGCGCTGCAAGTCGAAGCGGCGGCGGCGCTGACCGGGCGGCGCGAGGCGGCGGTGGCGGCGCGGGACGCCGGGCGCACTTTGGCGCACGAACTGGCGACCGAGCGGGCGCGGCGCGACACGGTGGTGCGGCGCCTGGCCGAGATTGAGCGGCAGGCGGCGGCGCTGGCCGCCGAGCGGGCGCGCGAGCAGGCGCTGGGCGAGGATGCGGCCGGCGCGATCGCCGCGCTGGAGACGGAGCGGGCGGGAATCGAGGCGCGGCTGGCCGATGCCGAGGCGATCGCCGCGCGGATTGCCGCCGAGCTGTCGCGGGCCGAGGAACTGTCACGCGATGCCGAGGCGGCGCTGGCGGGGTTGCTGGCCAAGGAAGCGGCGATGCGCGCCGAGCGGCGAGTCGCCGAGGCTGCGCTCGACAGCGCCAAAGCGCAAGACGCGCGGGTGGCGGGCGAGGCCGAGCGGCTGCGCGGGCAGCAGGCGGCGCTCGGCGATGGCGGCGAGGCGCGCGCCGCGCTGGCGGCGGCGGAGGCGGCGGCGACGGCGTCGGCCACGGATCTTGAGCAGGCCGAACGGCGGCTGGCGGCGGCGGAGACGGCGCGCGGGACGGCGGCGGAGGGGCGCGACAAGGCGGAAAGCGCGCTGGCCTCGGCGCGGGCGGCGCTGGCGGCGGCGGCGAGCGAGCGGGGGGCGCTGGCGCGGGCGCTGGAGCAAGGCGCGGGCGGCGCGGCGCTGGCCAGCCTGAGCGCCGCGCCGGGCTATGAGCGGGCGCTGGCGGCGGCGCTTGGCGAGGATATTGAGGCGGCGTTGGGCAGCGAGGGGCCACGCCGCTGGCAGGGCAGCGACCCGGTTCCAGGCGACCCTGCGCTGGCGGCAGGGTTGGAGC